>DOPG01000338.1 GCA_003513555.1 Rhodopirellula sp.
CGTTCGAGTCTTCTGTCGGCTGCACATCAACGTCTGGCTTTTCCTGTTCGGCTTGCATGGTCCACTTTGTGAGTCTTTCATGGGCGGCGACGACAAATTCATCGAAGTTGGGACTCATTGAGACCTCATGAATGTGTCCATTCTGCCCGTCCTGGTGAATCAGGTCTCCGGTCTCTGAGTTGTAAAACGTAAGGAAGCCATTGTTGTCACCACCGGCTGTCAGAATCCATTCTTTGCCCGGTGCCCAAATGATTTGCTCAATCAGGCCCTTCTTCTTGTTGTCTTCGATTTCCAAGCGTTGGGTACCGTTTTGCCAATCGAACACTTCCAAACGTGCCGGGCCGCCCAGATGATCGATGTTTCCAATCTTTCCGATCCCACCGATGGCAAGCTCGCTGTTATCGGGAGAAAAGGCGAGCGAGCGGATGCCGCCAATGCTGTGTCGTCTCGCACGTGGGTCCCACGTGTACATGACTGGGGTTTCCAGTTCAGCAACTTTTTCAAACGTGCGAGTGTTCCAGATGACGGTGTGTCCGATCCGGTCACCTGTTGCAAGCCACTGGCCGTTCGGTGAAACGGCCACAGCGTAAAGCATCGACGGGTAATGGTGTGGTGTTTGTAATGCGTGATCTTGTAACGTTTCGAGTAGTTCGCCAGTCGATGTATCCCACACTTTGCAGAGCATGTCGTCGGCAACGGTGTATAGCTTCGAGCCGTCGGGTGACGAGGTGATCGCTCTTCCCCAGCGTTCGTGAGCCGCAACTTTTCGGATCAGCCGCTGGTCATCGACACTCCACCAGCAAAGTTGGCCGTCATATCCGCAGGTAACCAGAGTGTTGTCTTGTCGCACCATGCCGGTGACGTAGCTTGTGTGTCCCTCGCCTTCAAATGGTGTGCGGTCCGGTTTTTCAACGGACAGATCGTATTGATAGACATTGAAGTCGGAACCTGCGAACCAGGCTCGTTGAGTTTCCGCCACATGCTCGAGGCAGAAAACAATATCCGAAGATTTCCACTCGTTCGTTTTCTTCAGGCTTGTAGGAATCATGACAACACCTCACTGCACGGTTCACTTCCGAAATCGGCGATGGGAATCGGGCGACTGCCAACCATGTATTCTTTATCCGGCGAAATACCAAGCGCTGAAAAAATGGTTGCAAACAGATCACCAGCGTTCATTTCACCTTCCGTGACCGTCTGCCCATCAGGGTCGGTCTGGCCGAAGACAGTACCACCACGGACACCACAGCCACTAAGAGTGCAGCTCCATGCGTTGGCAAAATGATCTCGTCCCAGGCTGCCGTTGATTTTCGGGGTTCTTCCAAACTCGCCCAAAGTGATCACCAGAGTTGTTTCAAGCAAACCCCGTTGTTTCAGGTCATCCAGCAGTGTGCTCATGCAATGATCCAGATCAGCACACAGTTCCCGGTGTGTCTCAAAGTTTTGGCCGTGACTATCCCACCATGCCCGGGCAACTTTGACAAAGGGCACGCCAGCCTCAACCAGTCTTCGAGCAACCAAACATTGCTGGCCAAACTGAGTGGGACCATACGCATCACGCATCGCAGTGGGTTCACGGTCGACATCAAACAGATAGTCGCTTGCCATCAGGCCACGCACCCGCTCATACGCATTCTCGTGGCTTCCAACACTCGCATGCTTCGTGCTCTTGGCGAAGCGTTGAGACAGTATTTTTCGCAGAGCAGCACGATCACGGTGGTCGGTATCGGTGATTGAGTCGGGAAGTTGGATATCCTCAGGAATCATCTTGTCGGTGAGAAACATCGGATTGTATCGCGCCCCAAGAAAACCGGCGGAGCCTTGCTTGCGTCCTTCAGTGGATGTGTACATCGAGACGTAGTCAGGGACTTTACTGTCAATTTGCCCAAGTTCGTGTGCAAGAATTGCACCCAGATGTGGGTACTCAATACCGGGCTCCGCGCGGCGTCCGCGGTCCATCAGAAAGTATCCTTGACCATGGTCGGCAATTTTCGTGTTCAGAGAGCGGATGATAGCTGTCTCATCAAGCCGGGTGCTCATCTTTGGGAGCAGTTCTGAAATCTCTACACCCGGGATCGATGTCTGGATTTTAGCGAACGGTCCACCGGTAGGTCGTCCGGGTTTGGGGTCCCAGGTTTCCAGCTGACTCGCGCCTCCAGCGAGCCAAAGCAGAATCACATTTTTACCCTTGCGTGCAAGCTCGGCGGCCATGGCGGGTTGTGACAACAGCTCGACCGCTGCCATGTTGGAAGCAGCGGCTGTCGTTCCCGCAGCTTTGAGCATTGACCTTCGGTTTAGCAAATTCATGACTTCATGACCTAGTGGTTAAAACGAAATTCAGGTGTGGCCAGCAAGGCCCATGCGACTTGCTTCAGAGCGTCCTCACGACGATCCTGTCGTTCAGCGAGGTAGTTTACGATGGCACTCGTTTCTGCGGCATCAGGAGTGCGATTCAGGATCGAGGTAAAGGCAGCCGACGCAACATCCTCGTTGGCTTCAAGTGTCTTAAGATAACCCACCAGACGATCTTTTGAGGTACTGAGAAGATCTTTTTGAAGCGACAAGTTGTTGCTGAACCATAGAGCTTCCGTGACAGGGACCTGAAAACCTTCATTCGGAATAAGCAACTTTCTTGCGATACCCTCAGACGCTTTCTCAAGCTTTTCCCGCTCGGCACTCCATGTGTCCGTGTCACTCATGCCTTGCATTTTTTCGGGGTTTTGTCCAGCGATTCGCAGTGACAGTGAAAGCTGTCTGGGTGCCAATGGCCGAGGTACATTCACTGCGAAAAGTTCTGGGGGGCTTAGCTGTGTTTCAGACTCATGAACGCCTCGAGCATAAGCGTCGCTAAGGACGATCGCCTGGGTCAAGTGTCGAACGTCATAGCCTGATTCCACGACTGCCTTCGCCAGTTCTTCCAAGAGTTCCGGGTGGCTGGCAGGATTCTGCGAGTGCATTTGATCCAGCGGGTGGACCAAGCCGCGGCCCAACAAACGCGCCCACGTGCGATTTACCAAATTCTTGGCAAAGAACCGGTTCTTGGTGTCTGCCAAAGCGAGGTCAACAAACTTGCTTCGAGGTCGGAAGTCTGGCCGTGGAGGTGGATCCGACTTATCGTCTTTTTCGGAGTTCTTAATTGCCTCTTGCAGCTTTTTCAGAGCCTCTTCTTCCATTTCCAGTGGCGGGACATCGACCTTTTCGCCGGTCAGGAACATGAACCCTGGTTGTTGCTCGTCACCGTAGATGTCTGTGTATTTTGGTAACCCCTCAAAACGCTCGCTCAAGAATCCTTTCTTGGTACGAAACGTACGCTTGAAAAAAGAAGTCATCCCGTAGTAGTGATCTTGAGTCCAATCATCTACCAGCGGGTGATCATGGCACTTGGCACAAGCAATGTTTACACCTAGCCATTTGACACTCGCCCCATTGGTAAGTGCATCAAGATCATTCAACTGCTTCTGTATGTAGCTAACAGGGCGCAGGTCGCTGCTGCATGTGTCCTCTGGCTGGAAAATTTCGCGAAATATCTGGTCCCAGCTTCGATTCTCATTGGTCGCCTCGAGAAGATATTCCCGCCAACTC
>DOPG01000129.1 GCA_003513555.1 Rhodopirellula sp.
TTGCCCGAACCGCTGACCACATCTGCGTCAACAACAACATCTTTTGTCAAAGATGCAACTCGCACGTTATCGCTACCGCCTACACCGCGACCACTACTGAGGACAGTAATCGCACCTGTGGCAGACTCAAACAAAACATCTCCTGAGTCAAGCGAACGCAAGTTTTCAATTAGCACATCGTCAAATTCCACTAACTGAACAGAACCGATAGAAGCATTCTCGGCATCGATCTTTTCGACCGACATCTCAATCGCGTTACCAACGCCAATCCCGGTTTCACTTCTTATATTCAAGCCACCACTATTGGCGACTACATCGATGTCACGGTCACCACCATCGACAATTGAACCACTAGTTGTGGTCAAATCCACCGCACTTTCACTTGTGCTATTGGTGCTTAACAAGCCAAGCCTGATATCCCCATCTGCTGCGATTACAATCTGGCCAGAAGTGCTTAAGACACCTGACCCATCAGCCATCAGTACAGCGCCACCATTGGAACTGCCACCATTATCGGCCGTGATTGTGATTGAGCCATCCTCAGAAACAATTGCACCCAATTCACCAACCACTACATCCTGCTGCCCATTAATCCCAACCATTGCCGTTTCGCCGACAGCTCGCACGACCCCATTAATGACCACTGAGGCGTCATCCGGGCCATGATTTCTACTACTGAGCAAAACATCCCCTACAGCCAACACCTGGGCATCCACACCATCGGCATCGATCAGCACGCTGTCAACTTGACCAACTGTTGCAAACAAGTCTGATCCCGTCGCTATCACGTCGCCCTGTGCATCCAACTGACCGGCAGCTGTAATTCGTATTCCTCCATGCCCATGCACCACCGCCCCCGGGTCAAGGGCACCGTTGGAATCAGCCACTACAACGATACTGCCACCACCATCGGCATCAACAACCGCACTAACAATCACATCCCGCAACGCAGAAAGAGTGATATCAGCGTCTGCGTTAAGTGCCGAGTCGACAACAAGATCAAGCGAACCTCCCTGAATCATGACATGACCAGCTCCGACAGTAACCGCACCATTCAGAGTCGCCCCAGAAGCAACTAGCGTGCCACCTTCACCCGACTCACTGCTAACATCACCATCTACGACAAGCTTCGCGGTACCAGTCAGTTCTATACTACCACCATCGACAGCCTCCCCACTGGCAACTGGGCCAGTAAAAGCAACCTCTCCACCACCCGTCTGATCGAAGCTGACCGAGCCTGCTCCTGTCGTCAAGGACGTCACGCTAACGCCGGTTCCCAAGTCATTGTCAATCTCGATATCACCGACTGTCGTATCCGCTGAAATACTAGTTGCCGACAATTCAAGGCCCAATGCGTTACCGATTCCGCTGCCAGCGTTCAAGTCCACCGCGTCACTGGCCACTAAACCAGAACCATTAACCGAACCACTCGACGCGGCTATCACAACTTGGTCTAGTGCAGTCATGATTCCATGCAACGTTACATTACCACTCGATGTGCCTGCCGCAACTGCAACATCACTACTAGCACCGGTCGCACTTAATCTTCCTGACGAATTGAGGATGAAGTTTCCACTACCATCCTGGCCCGCTGAAACAGTGATTAGTTCCGATGCTGCCACCAATGAATTAACCGTGATATCGTCATCAGCACGCAAAGTGACCGTCGTAGGATCGATCGCTGCGTTGACGGTAATCTCATCAGCAGCATCGAGGAGAATTGCGCCGCTACCTGTCAGCTTGGCATTCACATCAATTCCGCCGGATGTCACACCAGCAACAATATTTGAATCACCCACCACAGTAACCGCTGCATCCAGCGTCACGTCTTCGTTACTGGAAAGATTCAATCCCGATCCCGCATGACTAGCGCCCGCAATGACCATCGAGCTATCTTCTTCAATGCCAACCACACCTGCAGAATCGAACATCAAACTGCCTGCATTAAGCTCACCTGCACCGAGAGCAATTGATGCCGCAGAGACGTCGAGCAGACCAGCTACATCAAGGATTGTCGCTCCAACGTCGGACAATCCAGCAACGGATTCAAGCGTAACACTGCCAGCTGTGTTACTTCCTACCAAGTTAAGTGATGAGTCTTCGCCGATAACGACTGCACCCGCCGAATGGAAGGTCAGTGAGCCGAAATCTGTCACGTTGCCCGAGTCATCCCCTAAGTCAATACTTCCTGCCGCGAACTCAGCCAAGCCAGCAATTGCAAGATCGCCTTCTGCACCATCGGTGAGTGCACCGAGTGCGTTCACTTTCAGAGACTCACTGAAAACGGAACCAGTCAAGGCAATGTCATTTGCGTTTACAAGCTCAATGGCATCCGAAGCAGAAACTGCACCGGTCATTAAATGCCCACCACCAGATTGATCGAAGCTGATTGAGCCACTATCCGCAATCAATAATACGACGTTAACCGTAGTGCCAAGCACATTATCAATTTCGATATTTCCGGCACTCGTCCGAGCTGAAACATCACTTACCGATAACTCAAGCCCCGTCTCGTCACCAAGCCCATCAGCAGCAACCAACACCAACTCATTACTGGTCACTAAGCCGGGCCCATTGATTGATCCGCCATCGCTGATCATCTGCACTTGTTCAACAGCAGTCGTTGCCCCAGCCAACTCAATGCCGCCAGATTCAAGACCAGACACCATAAGTACAACACTGCCGGCTGCAGTTGTTTCAACACTGCCCATGGCCGTCAATTCTATGCCACCCGAACCATCCTGTCCTGCGAAAACCAAGACCGAATCGTCAGCAACAATCGCTGCCCTGATCGTGATGTGATCATTCGACTGCAGACTTGCAGCAGCCTGCTCAAGATCAGCGTTAACTTCAATGCCTTCCGATGCAGCAAGCAACAAACTACCTGTCGTATCAACCTTCGCATTGACAGTGACTTCATCCGCAAAAAGGCGGGAATCACCAAGCACGTCAACCGACCCACTCACCAATAGGTTTCCAGATGTCGTTAGTTCAAGACCTTCTTCGCCCGCGGTGCTCGCTCCACGCACTTCCATGTGGTTGTCTTCGGTAATGCTCACCGCTCCGGAGGAATTGAACGTCAAGCTACCAAAACGTGCACGGTTGCCGACATCATCCCCAAGCCTTATCTCAGACCCCACGAAATCCGCATTTCCGCTGACGAAGAGATTGCCCAGGTCCCCATCAACAACATTCCCGACTGCAACCACAGATAAAACATCAGAAGTTATGTCAAGCAGAGATATGTCATTCTGGTCTGCAAGAGTCACGTGTTGCCCGCTAACAACAACATCACCGCCAAAGTCGTTGACAAGCTCCGACAGCGTGACATCAAAACCTGCAGCAGATAATTCCACAGCGTCGTTTACTGCTACTGCTGACCCTGCTTTCTGTGAAATATCACCGCCAACATCTAACTTCAGAGTGGTCGCAACAACATTGGCAATGGCGACGCCATCCTGATCATCAACTACAACATTCTTTCCGATGACACTAACACTGCCATCGCTGTCTGCATCGGCAAAGTCATTTGCCGATCGATCAAGTGAAACGTCAAATCCTGAAGCGTGAATTTCCAAGGTGCCTGTGACTACCATGGTTCCAGCAACCTGCTCGACCCTGCCGCCAGTCGTTAGCAACAGATCGTCTACCACCACATGACGAAAAAGCAAACCAGTGGAATCAGTCAACACCACAGTTGCCGCGTCTAGTCCCACCTGATTGAAATCATTGGATGTCTCAGCAAGCAAAACACTGCCGCCCGCAGCTTTCAAAATGCACTGTCCAGAGATAATCAATTCAACATTTTGAGTAATGTCACCGTTTCCGCCCACGGTAACATCCAAGTTTTCGGCAAGAACCACACCCAGATTTATTGAATCCGCGGCTGACAGGACGACATCGACACCGGCCACATTGACCTCATCTGCAAAATAATTCCCTGCCGAACCAATAATCACACTACCGTTGACTGCGGTGAATTGAGAGACCCCTGCTACCTCAACAACACTCCCGGCGCTTTGCCGAATCCCGCCGCCGTTGAGAACTTCAACCGACAGCTCGCTAACATCAATCGAACCAAGAAAAACACGCAGACTATTCCTTAATACAAGCGAATCAGCGACCACCGAAACACTGCTTATGAATTCATTGGCTGCCGCATCCAATCGCACGTCGTTATCCACAGCAATAAACGCGGCATCCAGACGAACCTCTATACTCGTCCCAGCAACCTGCACAATATTGCCTGCACCACTCGTACTTACGACAAGTGAATCGACGTCAAAATCACCGAGCTTAAGCCCTAGTGAATTAACCAGCTCAACATTTAAACCATCAGCAGCGACAGCACCCTCCAGTACGTTTGCTGCGTTGTTCAAGATTATATTATGGCTCTTCGCAGAAGCGACCAGGCTGACATCCCCTGAGACAGCCAACCCTGAAGCATCCTGAGTAATCGATCCGAGTATATCAACTTGTAAATTGACAGCGTTAATCGCTCCCAAAATCAAATCAGCGTTCCCCCTCAGCTCTATATCGGATGCATTCGCATTCACAACTTGAAGGAAACCATTGAGGGCATTGACGAGTCCGATATCTCCAGCAGCCTGAAGATCCGATTGTCCACTGACCTGAACACGCCCGGACCCAACGATTGACCCGGAAGAAGCAGTAATCGTGAGATCACCGTTCGCAACAACAGTGCCAAGCGTAATATCGCTTGCATCCCGTAAAGAGAGGTCTGTACCAGCAGCGTTCACAACTGCTGCAAAATCGTTGGTTTCGTCATCGACCACAATCGCGTTGAACGCGCTCAACGAGGCTACTCCACCTACGTTAATATCATCACCAACCGCACCAGAAACACCATCATCGATAGAGCCATTCAACGCCTCTACCACGAAATCTCCAGCGACATCGATATCCCCGAGGCTAACACCGGTGGCATCCACGAATTCCGCGTTAAACGCTGTTGCGTTCACGACACCCTGAAAGTCATTCGAGACATCATCAAGCGTAATTACATCTGCAGTCACATACGTGTCACCTGCGACAAAGATAGAACTGAGAATTCCCTGCCTGACTTTACCAGTTACATTAAGTGCCAAGTCACCGACCACCGTGACGGCAGCATTCAGTTTCAAATCACCGCCAGTATTGGTCAGGCTAACATTTGCCGCATCAACTGACGCGTTTAAATCCTGAGTGATGGTTTCAGCAAACAGAGTGAGATCGCCACCATTCGTGCTTATCGCGTTGTCTTGCAATTGCACTTCGTCCGTCCCACTACCTCCATCAATATACAATTGGCGGTCTACACCTAATACCGTCACGGTGTCGTCTAGCCCACCGGTCTCCACGGTAACACCGTTACTGCCTGTGATATCGTCAAGGGCAACGCTCACTGAAGCATCACTGATCCGACTTACGCCCGGACCAATTGCGATCGCCCCACTATCAGATGAAATAACAAGGTTCGCTCCAACCACTGACAGAGTTAGGTCATCAGCACTTGCATCGCGAACATCCGTGACAGAGACATTGCCATCAACAAGAAGAACCTCAGTGGATGCTATTGTGTAACTCTCGTTGGCACCACTGACATCCCGATCCGCAAGGTCGTTTCCAACGGCATCCTGTATTGTGGGTTCGGCAACCAAACCCAGTGCAATAGCGCCGCTACTTGTCCCTGTATCCACGGTAACCGTATAAACCGAATTGGTTCCAGCGACAGAAAGAATCGAAGCGTCACCAATGGATGTCACCAAGCTAAAGTCTGACCCATCCAAGTCAACTCCGGTAACGTTCTCACTGAACGTTATCTGAAAGTCCACAGATGCTGCGTTAGTGTAATCGGCGTTTGCTCGCACCACTGATACAAGTGTCGGCTTCAGAGTATCAACGCTGAATCGATCGTTTGCGGTGCTGGCGACCTGCAGGTTACCTGCAACATCCACGGCCCCTGCGACGTAAACATCGATATCAGGGATCGCTTCATTGGCGTCGGCCAAAGTATAAGCGGCAACATACGTGTCAGCATCAGTCCAGGCACCAGAAGAGAAGGTGATGGTATTGGTTGGATCTTCACTGGATGTAGGAAAGCTCAGTACAGGATTTACTGATTGATCCATCGACTCACTGAAATCAACCGTTAGGGTGAAGCTGCCCGAAGCCAAAACAGCATCAGTAATCACAGGGTCACTTGCCGTAACGCCAACCACAGCAGGACCGTCCGTATCAAGTAGTTGACTGAAAGCTTCGATACTCGAATGGTCGGCAAAGAGCGTATCCTCGGTCTCCCCAAGCGAATATTCCAACACCCAGTTTCCTCCAAGGTTTCCCGCCCCTGTCTTGTCAGTTGAAGCAGCTACATCAGCAGCAGTCGCTTGCGCAAAGTCGGCGATGAATGCTTTGCCGATTTCACCCTGAGCGACATCACACCCATAGATCATAAGGTCGCCGCTGTCAGTCAATGATGAGCCTATCTGCGAGAGAGCGTCTGCGTACTGGGTCATGCTATCCGACGACAACTCTGCCGAACCGAGTTGTAAACTCCCGGCAGAACCGTGAGAGACGAGGTGGATCGCATCCAGATCAACTCTACCTTCGAGTGCCTGAGAGATCTGTGTGACACCATCCTGCGTACCCTCAAGGATCAACACCTCGACGCCCTCGCGAAAATCTGCCGCCAACGTCTCGTAATCCTCTACACCGGCATCAAGGAAAACCACTTCATTGACACCTGAGTTGGTCTGACCTTGGTCTTTTATCGCCAGACCGCTAGCCGAAACCGATACGTCAGCAACGTTTCCTTGAGTAACATGCGGGAAGCCCAAAGACGCCACGAAACCCGCGCCAACTTCTGTATCTGTACGACATTGTGAACTTTCAAACTCACGCATCCCGATTGTTTGAGTGCCCCCACCCTCTGCCGTAAGACAACCTCCGCGGCGAGGCTCCACCTCACCGAGGTCGAAGTCGAGATAGTTCGAGTCGCCAGCGACGGAAGCGGCTTTTAAATCAGTCGTAGCCAGCGACACATAGAGTTCACTGGTCAGGTCCGAACCAACACTAAGATCAAGTTCGAGCCCCAAAGCGTCGATGTTAGCGTCCGTGTTAGCAAACTGCCTTACCGCACCAACACTGTGTCCCAGCGGGCGGAAGCTATGAAGCGGCCCTGTAGCGGAACTCCCAACCAACTCGAACATGTGTTCCTGAGATGAAACACCAGTGCTATGCGAGACGTCGCTTTGCACCTCCGCAGCCTGGGACTCCCAACCAGAACTCAAAGCATCGAGCCCCAACAAGGCAGCGGACGCATCTAGAACGAACCGGGATTCGAGCTGTCGAACCTGAGGTGCAGCTTGTCTCTCCTGCCTAACTGGCAGCAGTTTCTGGGTGAGCAAACCATCGAGCCGTTCGCGCAGCCGCGACCTGATTCGTCGTTTTTTCGGATTAGTTGAGGTAGGTCGGCTCATCAAGAAGTGCTTTGCGACTGCGGCTGCGCAGGGGCATGGCAAAACCCACCCCCCATCAGCGTGAAACGGGCACACGCCTGATTTTGGACACCAAAATCCACCGGGGAATCTGACACGGCCGGCAAAACAGCTGAAAAACAGTGCTGCAACGGTATCCAGTTGCTATTCCATGGTAGTCCGCTCCTTAGAACTGAGCGTATTAAAGTCGTTGAAATCCAACAAACCAGAATCATTTCTGCGGCAATTTAAGCAAGCAAGGAGCTTTGGGTTGGTTGCGACAAATTTTCCGACTAACCAGTTTTTCCTACGACCTTCGAGCGGGAAAGATCGACAGATTTAATATCAAAAGATATCTGGAATCGAATTTCCTTATGAAAAGTTGTGATTGCAAATTGGCGTGTACCCTGATGCTCACCTTGGTGTTGCTTTGCGGTAGAGGTACGAATGCTCTCGGGCAAGTAAAAAACAAACAAATACCGCAACCAAAGAGTCCGGGAACCAAGACCGCTGAACCCGTGGAATTGCTCGGCGACACACCGATTGCCAGAAGCACACTTGCCCCTCTGTTGGGCTCGCCGCAGGCCATCGCCATACCCACCATTAATCCGGCCGTCAGGCCAGCGCCTACTGGTAATTCTTTTCAAACGGCGGATGTGACCGGGGCACCTTCCGCCATACCGCAACAAACCAAAGAAGCCGGAACTCAGCGAGGAACAGAAACGAACCTGAACAGAAAGGGTGAGGATTACTGGAAACCGGTTCTCGATGAGGCTGACACAATCGAATATCAGAAGCTGGATGCTGAGACGTCTCGAGACCTGTTCAATGCAGACAGCATACGAAACCTTCGCAAGCCGATGAGCGATATCCGAATTGTGGCAGAGGATAGCGCTGACGCCCCAAAGAACCTTGCATCCCGTTTCATGGTGAAGGAGCCTGCCCTAAAAATCGTGGCTGCTGGTATCAGTCCACCTCAACCTGACAGATACCCGATCGTCTTTAAGCATCGCCCTTTGTATTACGAACAGTCACAGCTTGAGCGATGCGGTCTCGGCTACGGCATTGCGCAGAATGCTATTTCGGCAGGGCAGTTCTGCATGAATACATTTCTTCTTCCGTATCATATGTGCAAGACAAAACCGGGTTGCCCAGTCTCTTCCGCTGGTGACTGCCTCAGTTGCGAGCCACACTCACTCAACTGCAACATCCTTCCCTTGAGCTACAAGGGTATAGCCACCGAGGCCGCCGCCTTCGCTGGCTTCACGTTTCTTCTGCTTTAGCACCCTGTGAGCAGACGCACACACGCCTCTTTTATCATGAATTTCGGTCACCCCCACCGCGTCGATCTTTCAGCAGAGCTGTCGCGAGATCGGATGAATGTGGCGGTCGAGGAACACTTGGGCTTTAAGATTCGCCCCGGTCAGTGGAACGCATCACACCTTCTTCATAATCGCTGTATTGTCGAGATGCCGACCGGCGAAGGCAAAACGCTAACCACGTTGCTTGCTGCATGCTCTCTCGCTGCCACAGGGCAAAGAGTACTCATTGCAACCGCGAACGATTATCTCGCGTCCCGCGATGCTGACTGGATGGCAAAGGTTTACACCTCGGTCAACTTGAGCGTATCGAGCATTACGGCATCAACTCCGCAGCAAGCACGTTCCGCGATATACACACATGATGTTGTTTACGGAACACTCCGTGAGTTTGCGTTTGACTTTCTACGTCACGCGTTGGAAAGCAGAAAAAAAAACCATTCTGATATAGCCGAGCTTGAATTCCCTAAAGACATTCTGATCATCGATGAAGCAGATAGCATTTTGATTGATGAAGCTCGCACTCCGATGATCATTACCGCTCCGATCACCAAAATTGATCAGGCAAAAGAGTCTTGTTATCGCTGGGCAAGTAACGCAGCAATTGGCTTCCAACGCCCTCGTGACTATGTGCGTATCGACGGGTCAGGATTAGTTGCTTTGACACAGGCGGGTCGCAAACGAGCGATTACAGCGGTGATGCCAGCAAGCATGGCAAAACTGACTACGACGGAGATCCTGCATTCACTCGAGCGCGCAATTCTGGTCAACGAGACGATTCACCGCGATATTCATTATGTTGTACATGAGGACCGCGTCCAACTTGTAGATGAATACACCGGACGCCGTGCAGCCGATCGCAACTTTGCTGGTGGCGTACAACAAACTATCGAAGCCAGAGAGGGTGTTGCCTTAACACAAGAGGCAGAACCGATAGCCCGCATCTCTGTACAGAAATTTGTATCCAGATTCAGGCACTTGGGAGGTATGACAGCCACTGCCTGGGAAGACCGCGATGAATTGCAGCGTGTGTACGATACCCAAGTCCATCGAGTGCATCCGCACCGTCGTTCGCAACAGATTCTGATGCCGCCCGTTGCCTGCCGGTCGCTTGAAGAGAAGTGGGTTCGCATCAGCGATGAAACAGCGAAGATGATTGCACGGAGTCGATCGGTGCTCATCGGGACACGCACGATCGCGCAATCAGAACAACTCAGCACACAACTCCGTGAGAACAAGATCTCTCACGTCGTCCTAAACGCTCGCAACGCTGCTTCTGAGGCTGAAATCATTGCCGAGGCAGGGCAAACTGGCCGGGTAACGGTCGCCACGAACATGGCCGGTCGCGGCACAGACATTCGATTATCTGAAGAGGTACGAAAGGCTGGCGGAATGCATGTTATCGTCAGCGAGGCTCACGCCGCATCACGAATTGATCGGCAGTTGATCGGCCGCAGTTCCCGGCAGGGAGACCCAGGGTCAGCTCGTCTCTTCGTCAGTCCTGCGGACGAAATTTTGTCTCAGGCTTACGGGGAAGAGCAATCAGCAAAGTTCCTGCGGGCGGCAAAGCAGGGGGAAATCAGGTGGTTAATTCCAAAAGTCCTATCGGCTCAAAAACGAGTCGCCCGAATCCATCGCAAGGAGCGAGCTGAACTCACAGCTCGCGACGAAAGTCTCTCAGACGCGATGCTTTCATTGGGGATGGACCCCCATCTGGACCCTCTCCACGAGAGCCACTGAATCGTCACAACCGAAGCAATCGCTTCCCCCTGGGATCGACGGTCGCTCTTATTTGGGACAATAAGGCGATGCCGAGATGCACAACTGCCAAACTGTCCGGTGTTGTCAAAAGACAACGGATGTAGCGGCAAATAAACAACGGGGGAAGAATAGGGAGTTTTTCGCGGCATACTGCATTCAAAAAATGCATTTCTCTTGGGTTTTTTCTACATTTTCCTAAAGCCGTGCGTAGGCTTTGACTGGTGGTCTGTGGTCCAAGAGCGACGACACGTTGCTTGGAGCATTCGTACCTTTTTTTGCTATTCGTTCCCAGTCTTCTCTTTGAACCCGGCTTCGCAGCACAGCTATGACCTGCCCATTGAACGCAAAAACTTTCGTTATTACTGCCTGTACACTGCTCGCAATTTCATCGCCCACACGTGCTCAAGAGGGCAGTTGCTTCGAGCCCACTTACCGATTGCAATGCGAAACGGTACTGCAGCCGCAGACCGTTCAAAAGTACCGACTTTCCTACGAGACAGAATACGTACCGCAAGAGGTCACGAGCTATCGCCCCGTCCTGAAGACACGAACCGAACAACGCGAGTACAAGGTAGCCAAACCGATCGTCGAAACGAGCTACCGGGAAGAGCGTTACACCGTTTGGAAGTCCATAACGGAGACGACTTATCGTGACGAAACGGTAACCCAAACCAAGTACGTCGCCGAAACAGCAGAGCGAGAAGAGCAGTACATCACTTACAAACCCGTTGTAGAAACCTCTTATCAGGAACAGCAATACGCAGTCCAACGCCCTGTAATTGAGACGCAATACCAGACTCAGCAGTACAATGTTCAGCGGCCGGTAGTACAGACCCAATACCAGACTCGGCAGTACACGGCGATGCGTCCGGTAACAACGATGCAAACGCAGACAGTGGATCAGGGTGGTTACGTTGCACAACAAGTCGTCCAACCTGGTCGCACGTCATATTCCTTGAACTATGCACGTGATTCGTATGGCAACAAAAGCGGCCTGATCTGGACACCACAAACAACACCGTCGACGGTACAAACCCAGTACAGCTACCAACCGAACCTAGTCACTCAACAAGTGGCAAAGACCAACTACGTACCCCAGATACAGCAAGTCCAAGTTCCTGTGCAGGTCCAAACCATGCAGACTGAAGTTGTTTCGCAGCAGGTACCGGTTCAAGTCCAACGGATGCAAACACAAATGGTCACGCAAAAAGTGCCTGTCCAAACAACACGCATGGTTGCTACAACGCAAGTGCGTAAAGTGCCCTACACGGTGCAACGCCCAATCACAGAGACCATCACTCGCAAGGTACCCGTTGCCCAGCAGCGTTGGGTCAGCGAGGAACGAGTCCGCAAAGTGCCAGTACAAACCACGCGTACGGTCTACGAGACTAGAAAGCAACCCGTCGAAGTAAAATACTATGAGCAAGAGGCAGTCACACGAACCGTGATGAAACCCGTCACACGTCAAAAGTATGTTCCCTACACCGAAACCGTCATGGTGCCGAAACAGGTCGTACAACGCGTTCCCCTTGCCTACACCGATCCATTCGGGGCCGCTGTGATTAGCGGGTACTCATCGTTTGGTCCCCCCGAAACCACGCCTGCAGCAACGATCGAAGCTGCCCCGTCCCTGGGGGGTTCGATCCTGCAACCTGATCCAACAGTCGCTCCAGTTTTGAAAGATGCGCCTCGAACACGCATGCAAAAGATCGAGATGGGAGAGCCCATTAGCGAATCAGATGCGACTGGTGAAACACCGGAATTAACCATTGAAATTGAAGAAGAGCTCCTTCCACCCGCGCAGGCTTCAGAGGGCGATCACTCAGGAGACGGAGACAATGAGGAGGATTCGGTGAAGGACAGCAAAGCTGGCTGGAGGATCCACTGGAATCCGCTACTCACGCGAGAAGTGTGATTCCTCCTAGTCGGCCGGTTTTACGCGGCTGATTCAAAACGCCCTATCTCGTTCTACAGTACATGTGGACTTTTTACCGCTGTCAGCCGAGCTGGCAAAACAGACAGCGTCAGCACATCCAACTATTTTCCTTTTCCGATTTCCAAGCAACCAAGATCGAAGAAGTCAACGCCAGCCAGACACCCAATTCTACAAAGTTGCTTGACAGTGTCTCTCGACAGTGCCGAATGCCCTTAGAGCTTCACCAAACGGCATTCCGCGCATACTTCTTCAAAACTGGCACCTTTGACGAACCAGAAGCGTTGCCATGATCTAACGATAAAACAGCGTTGTTTTAATTAAGCGCCAAACGAAAAGCATGAATGCCATCAACCCCAGCATGGCAATGCAGAGCCAAAGTAAAGTCGAGCCAAACATTAACAGGTTTGCTCGCAGCCAATCTTGATAGACACTGTCCCAGAACAAAATCGTCAACATCGTTCCTGCGCAGAGATAGGGACCGTAGGGCGTTTGTGTATCGCTTGTGATTACATAACGAACCAGAACGATCACAATGGCCGCAAAGGGTGACAGGAAAAACGCGATCAAAACCGCCTGCCAACCGACAAAGGCACCAATCATCGCCATCAACGTGACGTCACCAAACCCCATCGCCTCAATTCGCAAGGCCCAAGTTGCAACGATACGAATTGACCAGATAGCGCCCCCCCCCGCGGCGAGTCCCACCAAGGCAGTGAAGAGACCATGCCAATGTTGTTCTCCGATAGCCCAAACGGAGACGACAGCCCCACAGCCGACAATCCATAATCCAAATAGAACTTTCCAGAACTGGTGATGAAAAAGTCCATTGAAGAAATGCCGAACCGCACTTTGAAAACCACGACGTCGCAAAATTGCACCACTCCATCGCCTGTCGCACAAGGCAAAGCACCAGGCAGTCCAAATGCCCAAGCCCCATGCTAAACCACGGGAACCAAACCAACTCTGGTCTCCACTGAACCATGGTGCATCAAAAGTGGTCGGTCGGAAGATAGCGAGTTCGCCGTTCTGCAATAAGCTAATCGAGGGCATGAATGGAAGAGTCCCCGAACCATTATCGACTCCGGTAATCAAAGTGGTCGCAAATATCAAACCCAATAAAGTACCTGGAATAGTAATGAAATCAGGGATGATCCTTTCATCGAAATCAATGAAGGTCGCTGCCACCATGAGAATAAAAAGAATCGCATGAGCAAAAAACAGGGAGTTGGCATAGGGTGCGAAATCAGTCAGAACCTCAACGAGCCTCATTTTTGCTGGCAAGAGCTCACCGCTTTGGGTTTCAAATTGAAAGAGCCAGACCAACGAGATCGCAGTTCCCAGCTCAATCAGTAATGGCCGAATCCAAAACCCTCGGCCGTGAAGCTTTGATTCGCGTCTCAGAAAACACCATCCAACCACGGGCAACCGATCCCAGTAAGTGCGAGGAGTCGCAGCATCGGGACGTGGTCCCCAAGGGGAAATCGGACGAGGATTGAAGTAGGCAAACCGGTAGATCATCCAGTTTGCCAACGCTCCGCCGAACAATCCAAACACTGCCACAAGGACGCATTGATTTTCAAAAGTCAGGTCGAGCCAAACGGAGCGCATAGGCAGAGATCCACATCGTGATGAGGGGCGACCGGTACGGGTCGTTGTCGCAATCCCGTTCTTAGCATAGCTTCCCGAGATGCATGCCCGTAGTGGGTCGAAAAACAATGTCAGCTCAACACGAAAAACCTCACCGAAACTCGGATTCTTCGATACTCAAAGGACATTCACAACGGAAGGACGGGAAGCCGACAACTGGAGAGGACTTAAAGGTGCCGCAAAAAGCCCCTTGGCAGACGTAAGAGTTTGACTGCAACCATCACCAACATTAGGCTATGAAGGAAGGTCGAGAGTCGTTATGGCGATAAATTGATCGCGGTGGTTTCTCGGCCTCCCGCCCGCCCATTTCCGGGCTACCCACAGCGTACCCAACGCTGTTGGATTGGCTTTGTTACTGACTTCATGTTTCCTACCTGAGTTCAGCAAGGCGGTCCCCTACACGGACAGCGAGAAACCTTCGAATCAAACCGACACCGAGTCGATTTTAAAAGCGAATTTTTCTGACGCCTCGTTGCTCACAAGAAATTGAATTTATATCCAAGAGTCCGAATCGTGCTCCCGAAAATCGACCATCATGTATTCGCTGCTTTGTGTTGCACTCTACTGACTGCGTGCTGCCTGCGTGCTGAAGAATCGGCTGACGCAGATGCAACACCAAACCAGGCTGTCAGTTTCACCAACGATGTAAAGCCCATATTCAGCCAGCACTGTTACGGCTGTCACCAAGGCGCAAAGCAACTCGGTTCGTACTTGATGACTGACTTCAATGCGATGGTAAAGGGTGGCGAGACAGGGCAGGCAGCAGTCGTTCCGGGCAAACCTGACGAGAGCTACCTGATCCAACAGATAACTCCGGTCGATGGACATGCGGAAATGCCCGATGAACCTTTCAGTCCACTCAACGACGTCGAGCTTGAAACGATACGCAATTGGATTCTTCAGGGAGCCCAGAATGATTCCATCGCTGATGATGGACCTAAATACACGACAGACAATCCACCGACTTACATTGGCCAGCCATCGCTCGCATCGATTGATGTATCTCCTGACGGCAGCAAGATCGCCGCCGCAGGTTTCCACGAGGTGATCATTTTGGACGCGGAGAGTGGCAAACGCATTGCTCGACTTGTAGGGATGAGCCCTAGAATTAACACGGTCAGGTTTTCACCAGATGGCAAACGACTGGCTGCCGTTGGCGGGACGCCTGCGGTGCGGGGCGAGGTTCAAGTCTGGGATCTCGACACCAATGAATTGAGCCTTTCGCGATCCGTTACGTATGACTCGCTGTGCGGTGCAAGTTGGTCTCCTGACGGCAGCAAACTTGCTTTTGGAGCAACCGACAATGTAGTCCGCGCCATCGACGCGATTTCTGGTGAACAGATTCTCTTTCAGGGAGCACATGATGACTGGGTGCGTGATACAGCGTTCACACCAGACGGGAAGCATGTCATTTCTGTGGCTCGAGACATGTCATGCAAGCTTACCGAAGTGGAAACGGAACGCTTCATCGACAACATTACTTCGATCACCCCAGGCGCCCTTTCGGGAGGCCTAAGCAGTGTAAAAGCTCATCCTGAGCGAAACGAAATTTTTGTGGGTGGTGCAGATGGCATTGCCAAGGTTTATCGCGTCTTCCGTCAAACGGCTCGGAAGATTGGAGATGACGCGAATCTGGTTCGTAAGTTCCCTGAGCTACCGGGACGCATTTCAAGTGTTGACATCAACCCCAGCGCCACACGTTTGGCCGCTGCTGCGACACTGGATGGCAAAAGTGAAATCCGAGTCTGGAAGTACGATTTTTCCAGCGAGATTTCGCCGGATTTGAAAAAGATTCAAGCAAAACGGGTTGCTGATCGGAACGCCGAGGAAAAGAAGCAACTCGAAAATCACCTCAACTCGAAAATCACTGAACTCAACAAGTTCTCGATCGACAACGCAGCCGTTTTCGCGATTGCCTTTGGCAATGACGACACTTTGGTTATAGCCGCCGCAGATGGAAAAATACGCCGTCTAGACGCGGAGGGAAAACTGATTGGAACGTTTGAAGTTGCCGAAGTCGCTGATGATGCAAAGCTGGCAACTTCACTGTTTGATGCCAAGGCATGGCAAAAAGAACTTGAAAGCCAGATCGAAGCGACCTCAGCATCCGCTGATACGAATCTCAACGACACAGCCCTCGAGGTTGCCAAGGTGCTCATCAGTCCAGCTCAAATTGATATGGACTCGCCGTACGCCTACGCCCAACTGGTTGTTACTGCGATCATGAGTGATAACACGACTCGCGATATTACGCGGGTTGCCGACATCACGATCCCCGACTGGGCTACGATCACTCCCCGAGGTGTAGTCCGTGCTGCGAGCAATGGCCAAGGCAGCATTGTCATCAGTTACGGAGGCATCACATCCGAGATTAATTTGACTGCTCAGGGCATTACTCCGGAAACAGCTGATGCGGCTGATCATGGTGCGGTTGATTACATTCGTGATGTAGGCCCGATCCTCAGCAGGCTTGGTTGCAATCAAGGCACCTGCCATGGAGCTCAGAAAGGCAAGAATGGTTTCAAGCTTTCTCTGCGCGGATACGACCCGATTTATGACTTGCGAGCACTCACGGACGACCTCGCTGCCCGGCGGATCAACGCAGCATCGCCAGACGAATCGCTAATGCTTCGCAAACCGCTTGGCCTGTCGCCGCATCAGGGTGGCGTGCTGATGGCAGAAGGAGACCCCTACCACACCGTGTTGGAACGCTGGATTGCTGACGGCAGCCAACTAAATCTTGAGTCTCCACGCGTTGCTAGAATCGAGATCTTCCCTACCAATCCTGTTGTGCAGCGTACCGATGCTGAGCAACAAGTAAGGGTGATCGCCCACTATCACAACGGCGACCAACGCGACGTGACACAAGAAGCTTTCATCGAAAGTGGCAACACTGAAACAGCAAGTGTTGACAAGAAAGGACTTCTCTCCGCGATACGACGTGGCGAAGCCGCCATTTTGGCGAGATACGAAGGAGCCTATGCAGCGACAACACTAACGGTCATGGGTAAGCGTGACGGCTACAAGGCCGTTGAAGTCGAACAATGGAGCAACATAGATAAGCTGGTTGCCGACAAATGGCAGAGGGTAAAAGTCATCCCAAGTGAAATCTGCGATGATTCAACATTCCTTAGCCGTGTGCACCTTGATTTGACGGGACTGCCACCAAGCAGCGAACAAGTCCGAAAATTCCTCGCAGACGAAACTCCAATCCGCGAGAAGCGTGCAGGCATCATCGATGAACTGATTGGTAGTGACGCCTACGTTGACTACTGGACCAACAAGTGGGCCGACCTTCTGCAGGTCAATCGAAAGTTCCTGGGTGTCGAGGGTAGTACAAAATTCCGGGAATGGATACGAACCGCCATTGCCGAAAACCGCCCTTACAACGTTTTCGCAGAGCAGGTCCTGACGGCAACCGGATCAAATAATGACAACCCGCCCGCTTCCTACTTCAAAGTGCTGCGGACACCCGACAACACCATGGAAAACACAACCCATCTATTCTTGGGAATCCGTTTCAATTGCAACAAATGCCATGATCATCCGTTCGAACGCTGGACTCAGGATCAGTACTACCAACTGTCCGCATTCTTTGCCCAAGTCGGTCTCGAGAACGACCCAGCATCAGGAAAACGAAAAATTGGCGGCACTGCTGTTGAAGGTGCCAAACCGCTGTTTGAGAAGGTCGTGGATCGAAGTCAGGGGGATGTAAACCATCCAAAAACCAATTCGGTGGTCGCACCCAAGTTTCCTTTTGATATCGAACACGACACAAAGCCTGAAAGCACACGACGTCAACAACTCGCAGCGTGGATTACCCACCGCGACAATCCTTACTTCGCGCGAAGTTACGTCAACCGTTTATGGGGCTACTTGCTCGGTGTGGGTCTGATCGAACCGATCGACGACATTCGCGCTGGCAACCCGGCGAGCAATCCGGAGTTACTGGACTACCTTACGGATTCGTTCGTAGAGTCCGGCTTCAATGTTGCCGAGATGCACCGCACGATATGCAACAGTCGGACCTACCAACTGAGCATCAAGACAAACGCGTTCAACGAGGACGACTCTGTCAATTACTCACACGCCTTGCCACGCCGACTTCCTGCTGAAGTGATTTTCGACGCGGTCCATACACTGACTGGAGCAGTCAGCAATATTCCCGGCATGCCCAAAGGAACGCGTGCGACGGCCATTACTGACTCAGGCGTAAAGCTTGCCGATGGCTTCCTGCAGAACCTTGGTCGCCCAGCACGCGAAAGTGCCTGCGAATGTGAGCGAAGTTCTGACCTGCAATTGGGACCAGTGATGGCGTTGGTTAGTGGGCCGACGGTTGGTTCTGCTATCGCCGACCCCAAGAACGTGTTGGAAAAAATTGTGGCTGAGCATCCTGATGACAACGATCTGGCCGAAGAAATTTTCATCCGAGCACTTGCACGTTATCCCAAACCGTCGGAACTGGAAGCTTTTGCTGGCATGAAAGACATCATCAAAGAAAGCCACGAACAACTGGTGGCACAACTCGCCACCGCCGAATCAAACTGGAAGGAACGGCGTCAAGTACTAGAGAAGGAACGAGAGGCCAAGCTGGTCAAACTGAATGAACAGATTGTCAACCGAACCAATGAAATCAAGCCAGAACGCGAGAAGCTTGCCAAACAACGGCAGGACCGAATTGATGCCGCAAAAGCTGCGTTAGAAAAAGAGAAGGAAAGGATTTCAGCAAAGCTTGAAAAAATGTCAACCGCGCAAGGCATGGCCATTGAATGGCATCCACTTACGTATCAGTCAGGAACCTCGACAAACAAAGCGGTCCTGACACCACAACCAGACAGATCGATTGTTGCCAGTGGTGATGCTGCAAAGACTGTATACACCGTCACGATGCGAACTTCGTTGAACAATATCACAGGCATCCGTCTGGAGGCTCTGAGCGACCCGAAACTCCCCTCCAAAGGTCCTGGGCTTGCCGACAATGGAAACTTTGTTGTGACAGAGTTGGAAGTGCTTTCCGCCTCTTCAAAAACACCGGAAGAATCAACGAAGTTGAAGATCGCCAGTGGACGTGCGGACTTTACCCAACCCAGCTTCAACATCAATCAGGCGTTCGATGGAAACACCAACGATCAAAAAGGGTGGGCGATCTCTCCAGCCATGGGTACATTCCATTGGGCCACATTCAAATTCGACAAGCCATTGAAAGCTGAGGGCGAAACAATCCTCACCTTCAAGATCCACCAATTCCACAATGCTGCCAAACACATGCTGGGACGCTTCAGACTCAGCGCGACGACAGCGGTGGGCGACATTCCACTTGGAGTCGCGGAGCCTCTTGCTGCAATGCTGCTCACTCCCAAAGAACGTCGGGATGAGCAAACGGTTGCATTATTGAATGAATACATCACCAAGACCGATGCCGACATTCGAAAGGCGCAGGACGCAGTCGCAGCGGCCGGAGCAGCGGTCCCACCGGATGCAAAGCTGGTCGCACTCGAACAACGAAAGGTGAAACTCTCGCAGCCGACCAGCGACGATCCACAACTCGTTCAGCTCAGAGATGATGCCAAACAAAGTGGGCAACAACTGGAACGCATCCGGCTGACTGCAGCAGAGGACTTGACTTGGGCGCTGATCAATAGCCCAGCATTCCTATTCAATCACTGAAATAAATCCTAGAAACCATTCTCACAACACCTTCCTCGGAGACATTGCCATGCTTTCATTCAAAGGCTTCAAGGCAAAAGACCTCTGTGATCCCCATCTTGCCGCGACACGCCGATCCTTCCTCAGAGTAGGCGGCTGCGGCGCCTTGGGACTGTCACTGCCCTCGATGATGCAACTTCAATCAGCATCTGCAGCTGAAAGTATCAGTGGCAGCGCCCTGAAAGGTGGTGGCCCTGGCTGGGGGAAAGCCAAAAGCATCATCATGGTCTACCTGCAGGGTGGACCCAGCCACCTTGATCTGTGGGACCCGAAAGAGAACGTTCCGGACAACGTCAAAAGCATTTTCAATCCGATCAGCACCAAAATCCCAGGGATCAAATTCACGGAGAACCTTCCCAAGCTGAGCCAACTCAATGATCGCTTCTCGATGATTCGCTCGATGTCCTACACACCCAATGGACTCTTCAATCATACGGCGGCGATTTATCAGATGATGACTGGATACACGACTGACAAAGTCAGCCCATCCGGACAGCTGGAACCACCGTCACCAAAAGACTTTCCCAACTATGGCAGCAACATCGTCAAG
The DNA here is from genome assembly GCA_003513555.1 of Rhodopirellula sp. Lineage (GTDB taxonomy): Bacteria > Planctomycetota > Planctomycetia > Pirellulales > Pirellulaceae > Rubripirellula. The sequence continues at coordinate 20,395 of DOPG01000129.1, forward strand.
ATGCGGCCCATCGATGAGCCGATGCTACCTTTCGTGATGCTGCCGAGACCACTTCAGGAATCGAATGTAGTAGGGAAGGGCGGTTCCGCTGGTTTTCTCGGGAAATCCTTTGACCCATACACGCTTTATCCAAGCGGTGATGACCTCGATATGGGGAAGATGGATCGGATCAAAATTGACGACCTGAAGTTGCGGCCTGAAGTATTCAGCGTACGCCTCCAGAGACGCGCTAAATTGCGTGATCTTCTGAATCAGCAAATGCCGGACATCAACAAGGCTGTTGAATCATTCGAGCTTGATGAGTACTACGATCGTGCTTTGTCACTCATTGTCTCAGGTCGCGCCCGACAGGCCTTCGACCTGGCGAGTGAGAGTTCCGAAATGAGAGATATGTACGGTCGCAACACCTTCGGGCAAAGCTGCCTGCTGGCGAGGCGTCTGGTTGAAGCTGGCACGAGAGTAGTCGAGGTCATCTGGCCCAAGGTAGCCAACAGCGACAATCACTCCTGGGACCATCACACTGGACTGAGTAAACGCATGAAGGACCAATCAGCCCCGATGCTTGATGGAGGCTTATCCGCCTTGATCTCAGACCTCGATGATCGCGGAATGCTTGAGGATACGCTGGTCGTAGCCGTTGGCGAGTTTGGCCGCAGTCCACAGCGTGGTGTCAGTACAAGTGGCAACAACAATTCAGATGATGGACGTGACCACTGGCCATATTGCTACACCGCCGTCATGGCAGGTGCTGGGGTAAAACGCGGTTATGTTCATGGCAAGAGTGACAAGACCGCATCTGCTCCTCTGGAGGATCCTGTTCATCCAGCAGAAGTTTTGGCAACGATCTATCACAGCTTCGGCATTCACCCTGAGACGATTGTCTACAACCATCTCAACCAGCCGCGAGAACTGGTCAAGGCCGCGGCGTTGACTCGCTTGTTGTCCTAAGCCAGACACCGCAGCACCAACATTACGGCACGTCTTAGCAGGGGCAACAAAGCCCGGTTCGGCGATCTTTGCAACAACGCCCGGTTAGGGGCGTTTTTAGATGTCGCATGGACGGCTACTGTCATCAGCGGTGCACGTGATCGCAAACAGCAGACTCACGGATTCTCATGGCAACTGGAAGAGCCTTTTTGCATTCTCCGTCGTCACGTCTGCTAAATATTCCGCTGTGACCCCACGAGTCTCAGCGATACACCGCAGAGTGTGTTCAACGCGTGCAGGTTCATTCGGACGCTTGCCACGAAGAGGCTCAGGACTCAAATACGGTGAATCTGTCTCAACCAGTAAACGATCCTCTGGAATCGCCTTGGCAACGTTACGAAGCTCTTCGCTCTTTTTGAAGGTCACCATGCCTGCAAAGCTGATGTACAGCCCCATTTCGAGACACTGTACGGCAACTTCAAGATCACCAGTGTACGAGTGCATGACACCTGCCGGAACCGTGTGCTGGCGTCGCAACTGTTCCACGATCAGTGTAGCGCTCTCTCGCATATGGATGACCATCGGCAAAGCGGTGTCGCGGCACAACTGCAGATGCCGATCGAAAAAGTCCTGCTGCATTTCGAGCGGCGTATCATCCCAATAACAGTCCAAGCCAGTTTCACCAATCGCACGAACTCCGGGGCAGCCGGCGAGCTCGGAAATAAAAGCAAAGTCATCAGGGCTGGACTCGGCAACTGAATTTGGCTGTATTCCGACCGCTGCGAAGAGGTAACCAGGGTATAGTGCAGCAAGATCACATGCTTTTCGGCTGGTCGCCACATCAATCCCGATCACCATAATTCCAGCAACACCATTTTCTTTGCCGCGTTGCACCACCGCATCAACGTTGTCAGAGAAAGCATCCACATTCAGATGGGCGTGCGTATCAAAAAGCGAAAGTGTCATATGGACCAGAAGAATCGTGTGAGGTGGTAGAACACTGGGGCAGCAAAACACATGTTGTCGATTTGATCGAGAATACCAGCATGGCCTTGAACGAGCGTTCCAGTATCGGTAACCCCGCGGTCTCGTTTTATGGCGCTCATTGTCATCGTTCCCGCACACGCCATGACCGTCACAACAGCTCCCAGAATCCCGGCTTCCCACCAGTAAAAAGGTGTCGCCCATGCGAGCAAGGCTGCGACAATCCCCGTGGTCACCATCGAGCCGAGAAAGCCTTCCCAAGTGCGGGACGCGTTTATTTTTTCAGCAATCACATGCCTACCTGCCAAGTAGCCCCAGCCACGTTCAAACACTGAAGCAAGCTGGGCGATCAGCACAAAGAATACCAGTACGCTTCCGGCACTCCCCTGCCACTGCTCCGGTGCCGATAGTGGTGGCCGCACGGTAGATGTAAACTTGAGATCCAACAAGGCTGGTGCGTAGCTGAGAGAATACACGCAAATCAGCAAACCGAACTGGATTTTCGCACTGCGTTCGAGAAATCGTTTGTAGTCACCCGCAATTGCCGCACGCGCTGGAATGAACAAACTGGCGTAAACGGGAATCATGATGCTGTAGAAATCGTAGTAGTCAATGTGCTGGTTTCCCCCAAGAAAACTTGGTGGGTCACTCCCCAATGCGATCAGCAGGTACTGCAACGGCGTGAAGATAAAAAAGACCCAGAACAATGATCTATGATCGCCACGTCGTGTCGGCGTCATCGTAATGAATTCACGAAGCGCCCAAAACGAGACAAAACCAAACAGGATTACGATACCGATTCGGTAGAGCAAGAAACCCAAGGCGAAAATCACGACCATCATCCACCACACTTTCAATTTGTGGTTGAAACGATGAACCAAGGCAGACTCTACGCCAATCTTCTCACGCCGCGATAGGACGAAACCCACCACAGATGCAATGCTTAGCGCCGCCAGCACGATTGCTAGCAGGATATAAGTTCTTGGATCATGCCAATTGGACTGCCCAAGAAGATTTGTCATGTTGCAATGCACAGGCATTCTCAAACAGTTAACCGTTCCACCACAGCCGAGCCCATGGGCTCGGTACCGATAGCTTCGCCACCACGAGCAATGTCATGGGTACGAAGGCCATCTGACAGAACTCTCTGAACCGCCGATTCAATAGCCGTTGCCTCAGCTTCCAAGTCCAAAGAGTGCCTCAGCAACATAGCCGAGGCCAATATGGTCGCGAGTGGGTTTGCAATTTCCTGACCAGCGATGTCAGGCGCAGACCCGTGAATGGGCTCATACAGCCCAGGGCCATTGCTCCCAAGAGAAGCACTGGGAAGCATACCCAGAGATCCTGGCAACATCGAAGCTTCGTCAGTCAAAATGTCACCAAACATGTTGCCTGTAACAACAACATCAAAGTCACTGGGACGATTAATGAGATGCATCGCCATGGCATCGACCAACACCACATCATATTGAACATCAGGAAATTCTTCCTGCATGACTCTGGCAGCAATGCGTCGCCACAAGCGACTCGGCTCAAGTACATTAGCTTTATCCACACTCGTGAGTCGATTACCCCGACCCTGAGCCGCTTTCGCCGCAAGCCGAACAATCCGCTCCACTTCACCGGCACTGTAAACCATGGACTGATAAGCAGACTCAGCCTGACCGCTGCCACTGGATCCGGATTCACCGAAGTAGATTCCACCGGTCAGTTCCCTCAAGAACAGGATATCGGTGCCCTCAATGATATCCCGCCTAAGTGGCGATGCGTCCAGCAATTCATCAAACAGGCGAATGGGCCTCAAATTGGCGAACAAACCCAACTCTTTGCGAATTTTCAGCAAGCCCACCTCAGGCCGAGTCTTTGCCGAGGGATCATCCCACTTGGGACCGCCAACCGCCCCCAACAAAATTGCATCGGAAGCGCGGCAAGCGTCAATTGTTTCCTGAGGCAGCGGATCGCCACAGGTATCAATTGCAATCCCGCCAATCATGTGGGAAGTGAATTCAAACTGGTGCCCAAATGACTTCGCAACTGTTTCGAGAACTCGCTGTGCTTGCGCTACGATTTCTGGGCCAATGCCATCACCAGGCAGTAAAACGATTTTTGCTTTCAAGGGAGTGTTGGTCGCTGGAGTAAAGAAATGGCGAATCAGAACGCTAATGTAGCCTAAGCGATTCAATTACCCAACGTAGGCCAAACAAGACTGTCCAAAAAATACATTTCGAATATTCCTGGAGTAAGTGATCATGGCGATTACTCAACTGAGACTATCCAAGCTGTTGGGCAGCCAAAATACACTGGCAATCACAGAAGGGACCGAATCTGCTCCAGCATCGGCTCAGGATCACGTAACCGCTCTGCCGCCGCCCCAGCTAATTTAGCCCAGCCCGCAACCTCATCTTGGCGACCGGCAGCCTGCAGGCATCGAATTAACTGACAGAGTGTCTGAACCTCACGATAATTTTGGCCTTTGCCGGTAATTTCTTCCCACGACTCAATAGCCAAGCTGGTGGCATGGGCGGGGTTTCCCAAGGCAAGGTGACAATGAATCCAATACCAGTAGCAATGAAATGGAGTTGGCAGACCGGAGTCCGAATTCCCAATTCCCAACTGAGCAATCTGCTGCCCAAGCCCCAGCTTGGCCAAACCACACGCATGAGCTGCTGAGATCACCTGAAAGTCAGCATCATCCCTGAGATTCACAGACTCACCATCAACGGTAATCACCGTCCCATTGGACGACGAAATCATCTGCATGCAATCACAAGCAGCATCGACCATCCCTTGCCAGTCCTGAACGACAAACGCCAACCCACAGTCGAACCCTGCAGCATGGAGATAGTAAAGAGGATCATCCAACATACGGGCATGTGCCCATATTTCGTCTCGTACCAGTCTAGCGGCCGGGTAATTACCACTGGCGATTTGGACTTCGTATTGAGCCCCCAGCCCGACACACAAGTCTTCATTATCGGTCAGTGGTGATGCCTCCACAATCAAGCCAACTTCTTCGATTTCACTTCCAAAACCAAGTGGATCAACCAACGCATAAGCGCTCGCCAACAAATTATTCAGACCCACCCTCTGTGACTTCAGTTCATACTCAACTGCCCGGGACTCCATTGCTGCGGGGCAAACCACCTTCAATCCCTCAACCATGTCATTGGCGTTTCCGATCAATTCACTGGCCAAGTAAAAGTCGAAGACGAGAGAGACCGGGCGATCTACCAACTTTTTTGACATCGCCGCCGCATCACGCAAGCCTTGCAGACGAGTTATCAGTATTTGCTCTTGCATGGCAAGGTCGAGCTGATCGACTGCCTGATTCAACAATTTGAATTCCGTTTCACTTCTTTGTTTTTCATATTCCTGCAGGTAGTCATCGAGTAGATCATAAATCGCGGACATAAAATTTCTGCTTGTTGTGTTTCCAAATTCGACCTTGGTAGCTCAGCTGAACGAGCATTTTCGTTGATACAATTTGCCTAGTGCGATTCAATCGACTCTACGCGTCCTTTGATAGCACGCTCCTCAATCACACCAAAGTCGCGGCTGTCGAACGACACTGGCACATTATCGCCCACCACAAAATATTCGCGGCTCCCCAACCTAATCGGATAGCCTGCTCGGTCATCATGAGGCCGAAGCCTATATTCAATTTGTCGTGCGAGCTGCAGGCAGGAAAATTGCACACTTCCCTCGAGCACCCGTATCGCGACAGGTGCTTCAGCTGAAAGCGAGGCAACCTCAACTGCCACCGCATCATTTGATGAAATATTCAAGTCGCATTGTCCATTCACGTCACAGGTGACTCCAAGCATCCGATCGTCAATCCAAAAAACAACTTCCAATCGTCCGTGACCTTTGCAAACCACCTTGGCCTTCAAAGCAAGACGCTTGGCTGGTTGTAACTTACGACTTAAGTCAGCATTGTAGGGATAGTCATCCCATATACAGCTCGGCTGATTACGTTGATGAATACTGCGGTGGTGATAAACCAACCAACTCTGGGCTTTCGATGTCCAAACCCGCTGTTCATTACGCTGCCAACCTTCTCCACGCCAGCGTGACACCTCCCGGCGGTTGTCCATTTCAAACAGCAGAACGGGAACTGGGAAATTGAGATCTTCATTTTCTCTCATCGATTCGTGAATCGTTTTCCCATTCACCAACAAAGAAGCGGCATTCAGTTCCACGAGATCACCGGGAAGGGCAATGATGCGTTTGATCCGCATCATGTCTTCACCGCTGATGGCTACCACGTCGCCGATGCGCAAGGGAGCGGAGATTGACCTGGCAGCGTCCACATACTCGTGCGCATGAACCACAACCACACTGGCAGCATGTGCACCATTCGCCACCGTTGCCCGAGCGCCACAATGAAAACAAGTGACAGGTTTACCCTCATCCGAAATCTCGATTGGCCAATCAAGGCCGCAGGCAACGCATTTTGCGATCTGGTGCTCACCTAGCAAAGTGGGTGCCATCGACGGGCCGTTAATGGCAAATCGAACACCGGATTCCATCCCCCTTTTCCAACCAGCCCACCCAATGACAAGCCCCGCAAAAACCACGACAATGCTGGCTGCAACGATCGATGATCGGTAGCTCAAACCACCGATTTCTATTTGCAGAGATCGCGTCGCCTCGTGCTTATCTCGAGGTCCGGAATCATCATTCGATAGTTTTCCGGCTTGATCTAACAAGAAAATACGCTTCAGGGTATACTGTGAGTTGGCTCAAGCGGACATTTTCAAGTGTTCGCTGATCCAGTATAACCCCTGACAATCAGAAACAAATCGTTACTCCCTAATCGCCATCGATTGCCTCGTTCGAGGTTCTCCATTCGGAGCGGAAATTCAGCCTTGAATAAGTCCCCGATCTCCACGCGTGGCCGAATGGGTCAACTTGCAGGTGTTCAGATAGCTGCGACTGGATCCTATGTGCCTGAAGAAGTGGTAACCAATGAAAAATTGGCTTCCCTGGGTTGTGACAGTGAATGGATCATCCGTCGCACGGGCATCCACGCACGACGACGAGCCAGCGAAGATCAAGCAACGAGTGACCTTTGCTACGAAGCAGCGCTACGGTGCATCAAAAAAGCCGAGATTACCGTTGACAAAATCGACTTGATTATTGTTGCGACGATGACGCCTGATCACCCAACCCCCTCAACTGCCTGTCATTTACAAAGACGGCTTGGAGCAGTCGCTCCCGCAATGGATGTGAATGCTGCTTGTGCAGGATTCATGTACGGGTTGATCACTGGTTCTCAGTTTATCGCGACCGGAAACAATCAATGTGTGCTTGTTGTTGGGGCCGACTTGATGAGCCGTACGGTGAACCCGGATGACAAAAAAACATATCCACTTTTCGGCGATGCCGCAGGTGCTGTCCTGCTCACTCCCGACAACGAGAAGCCGGGTTCAAGTATTCTCTCCTACCAAGTTGGCAGCGAGGGATGTGGTGGAGAGATGCTCTGCATTTCAGCAGGTGGGACACGACAAGAACTGACCCCCGACATGCACGCGCAAGGTAAACAGTTCCTTGCCATGGATGGAAGAAATGTTTTTAAATGGGCCGTTCGCGTCTTTGACGAAAGCGCGAAACAGGTACTTCAACAAGCCAATGTCGATGCAAGTGAACTCGCGGTTATCGTGCTTCACCAAGCCAACCAACGTATCATCGACTCGGCTGTCTCTGATCTGAATGTCGAACGCGAAAAGGTATTTGTCAATCTCGACAAGTACGGAAACACGTCCGGCGCCAGCATTCCTTTGGCACTGGATGAAGTGGTATGCGCAGGTAAGATCAAGCGTGGCGACCTGCTACTGCTATGTGGTTTTGGAGCAGGGCTTGCATGGGGCACGGCCTTGCTGCGCTGGTAACCCCTTTCGGGCGGTATCCAGCAGCAAACATAGCGGATCTCGCAACTTCGCAACCTTTATGAATCTCCAAAGTAATTTTTTACAGAGTTTGATAGCACCGAAGCCAAACCACAGCCCGAAGGGTGCTGCAGATCCCAAAAGACACACTCAACAAAAAGCGTCTCAGTGGGACGTGGGATTCTGATTGCACCACAACACGATGATCGAACGGCGTTCTGCTCTCATGACGGCCCAACTGCTGACCACGCCAGCGTGCCAACTACAGCAGATGCTTGGCTTTGACCTCAAGGTACTGGTTCACCAAAGGGGCAGTAAGTTCATCCGGGAAGCTATCAACAACCAAAACCCCACGATGCGTCAAATCTTTCACCACCTGATCCCGCCATAACAGGATGTCAGCGGCAGCAGCCGCGCGGTACATCTGGAAATCGTCTCCATCGGGATTGTCAGCTGCGTCAAACATTTCGCGATCCCGCAGCAAAATCCCAAGCGGCAAGTGCTGCCCATTGATATTGCCCATATAGTCGACAACCGACGCAGCATTGACCTCGTCAATGACATTAGTTGCCAAGACGACCAGCGAACGCCTCTTGCAATGAGTGGAGAGATACAGGAATGCCTGATCATAGCGAGACTCAACCAAGCGAGGAAACTGATCAAATCCCGCCTGAATGAGTCGATTCATTTGACTCTTTCCACCACGCGGTGGTATGTACGAGTGGATTGTGTCGGAAAAGCACAGCATGCCTACTGAATCGCCCTGAGAAAGCGCAACATACGCCATCATCAAGATGGAATTCAAAGCATGATCCAGCAGCGTGTAACCGTCACGCTCATTGGTCATCATCCTGCCGCAATCGAGCAGAAAAATGACCCTCTGACTCTGATCGTTTTGAAACTGCCGCACAGTCAGCTTGCGACGACGGGCTGTGCTTCGCCAATCCATGTGTCGATAGTTATCATCTCGTGAATAGTCACGTAATCTTTCAAACTCGCTATCCTGCCCAACCCTACGGGTTTTCCGCACTCCAATCAGACTGAGGCGATTCGTTCTTGCCAGCAGCGCGTAATCGGATAGCTGCTTCATATCCGGGTACACGTTCAACCGGTTTTGCAAAGGCAAGGACAATTGTCGACTCCACAGTTTCAGTGGGCTGAAAAACTGCAGATAGACCGCCTCCAGTTCAAACGCACCTCGTTTTCCTGGCGTCAGTTTCCGGGCTAACGTCAATCGTCCCATCGGCGGGAGTCGCAATTGGTGCTCAGGCGGTGAACATTCAAAGAATTCGGGAAGATCATCACGAACGCGGCCGTTCAACGTCATCGAGCTGCGATTCTCTATCGTTAACTCACTGTCCAAAGGGATACCCAATGAACAAGTTCTCGCTATCGATCTCGTAATGCTGATACCGCGATTCGCATACAAGTAAACCAGCAACAAATCCACTGCTGCCACACCTAACAACCCTAGATCCAGCACGGCAGCGATGAAAAGAAAACTGGGCTGAAACATGGTAGCGACACTTGCAAACGTCGATACAAGCAGAACCAAAACCCACCAGATCGCAGGATAAATTTTCAGCCTCCACGCGACCAGAACGAGCGGTAAACACAGCACAACCAGAGTCAGCCAAGGCAACTGGGTGTACTGGCTCACTTGTTCCTGCATTGCGGCTTGCATTGTACCGTTCATGTCATCCTGTCTCTAAAAGCACTTCTCGCCAATCCCATCTGCCCGCGGGTTTGCCTACCCCTTTCGCACTGATTTTACTGTGCCGGCCCAACAGGGCCAGCCTCATCATCGCAGACTGACTGCCCCACAAGTCGCACCGCTGCCAAGTCGCAATGCGATCAGTTCCGCAGATTTGGATCAGTTGCTGCTGGGAGCAATGGCTGCTGGGCCCTTGGTCACTTCAAACTACAGTGCCAGCGTCACGGTTTTACTTTCCGTGTATGCCTTCAAGCCTTCCTCGCCCAACTCGCGACCATAGCCGCTCATTTTGAACCCACCAAATGGAGCAGCTGCATCAAACACGTCGTAACAGTTGACCCACACCGTCCCAGCTCGGACGCGAGCCGCAAAATCGTGCGCAACCGAAACGTCCCTCGTCCAGACGGCTGCTGCCAAACCATAAAACGTATTGTTGGCACGGCGAATCATGTCTTCCTTATCTTCAAAGGTAAGGACGCTGAGAACAGGACCAAAAATTTCATCTGTTGCGATGGACATGTCATCACGGACATCATCAAAGATAGTCGGAGCAACAAAGTACCCCTTATCCCCAACACGTTCTCCACCAGTCACGCACGCAGCTCCTTCTGACTTTCCTTTTTCGATGTAGGACATGATTTTATCGAACTGCGCCTTATCCACCTGGGGACCTTGTTCAGTATCAGCAGCAAATGGATCGCCAACCTTGCGACTCTCTGTCAGCTTCTGCAGTTTTTCCAGAAAAACACCATGCTTGCTTTTTTCGACAAACACACGACTCCCGGCGCAGCAGCACTGCCCCTGATTCAAAAACAAGCCGATATATGCCCCCATCGCGGCAGCATCAAGATCCGCATCTGCAAAAATCACATTCGGACTCTTGCCACCCAATTCAAACGTCAATCGTTTCAACGTATCAGCTGAATCACGTGTAATGACCTGTGCCGTTCGATGTTCACCGGTGAAAGCAATCTTATCGATAAGCGGGTGCTTCACGACCGCGGCTCCCGCTGTAGGTCCAAATCCCGGCACAACATTGATCACCCCGTCCGGAATACCAACCTCCTTGGCTAGCTGCGCCATTCGCAAACAGGTCAGAGGTGTCTGCTCAGCCGGCTTCATCACAATCGTGCAACCTGCGGCAAGGGCGGGTCCCCACTTCCATGCCACCATGAGGATGGGGAAGTTCCAAGGGATGATTTGCCCGGCAACGCCAATCGGTTCCCGACGCGTATAACAGAGATGATTTCCCCGAATTGGAATGGTGCTTCCATGAATTTTGTCAGCATACCCGGCATAGTAGCGAAGGCAATCAATCGCCAATGGCAAATCAACATTGCGACTATCCTTCAAGGGCTTACCGTTGTCTAACGTTTCCAAACGAGCAAGCGAATCAATTTCCTGCTCCATTCTGTCTGCAAGCAGATACATGAGTCGCCCGCGATCCCTCGCATCCATGGTGCGCCATGGTCCATTATCAAATGCCTCTCTTGCTGCTTTCGCGGCGGCATCGACATCAGCGGCATCACCTTCGGCGACCTGAATGATTTCTTCCTCGGTCGCAGGATTGACAGTAGCGAACGTCTTCCCACTGACTGCGGGAACCCATTTTCCATTGATGAAACAATTCGTTTCACTGATTTCGACGCCTAGGTCGACAGAAGCGGTCGTGGACATGATGATCTGGAATCTCAAGCGAGTAATATTTTAAGACGTCCAAATTGTAGCGGACACACCCCTATTGTGTTGCTGCTGGTAACTTGTCCTAAGCTGTTGAAGTCGTCAAAATTCTGCAGCATCTTTGGCTTGAATACGGTGAAAGCAGTCAATATCGAATTTCGAGCTGGCGGCGGTGCCGCCGCCAGTGATTGCCTGCACTCATGCTCAGCCACGATAACCACATCCTTCGCCCGCATTCACTCTGTCCCGAAAATCACCTGTGGAACATTCATTCCTGGCCTACCTCCGCGGTCGCTGTCGCAAGCTTACTCAGGTCACCGTCGGCATCGGGGACGATGCAGCGGTCATCGAGCCAGCCACCGGGCAACAGATCGCCTGTGTTGATCAAATCATTGACGGGGTAGACTTCCTTTCAGGAAAGCACCCATTGGCAGACGTAGGCTACAAGTCTGTTGCAATCAACTTGAGTGACATCGCAGCGATGGGAGGCAACCCGACAAGCATTCTCGTCACGCTTGCCCTTCCCAACCAGAACTCAACCCGCATAGCAGGTGAGGTGTACGAAGGAATACTTGAGGCAGCGGCAGAATTCAATCTGGCCATTGCAGGTGGAGACATTTCCACCTACGACGGTCCCTTGGCTGTATCAGTAACACTGCTGGGGTTCGTGGACAGGGACAAAGCATTTTTAAGAAGTAACGCAACAGAGGGCGATGCGATCATGGTTTCAGGGGCTGTAGGTGGCAGCATCCGCGGGCGTCATTTACGCCCCGTCCCGCGACTTGATCTAGCTCAACGGCTACGCCACTCCGTGGAGGTCACGTCAGCGATTGACATTAGTGACGGGCTTTCATTGGACCTTGATCGTCTTTGTGCGGCCAGTGGTGTAGGAGCAGAACTTGATACCGACAAAATCCCCGTGCACAAAGATGCTGAACTGCTATCGGAATCTTCGGGACGGACACCCTTTCAACATGCGTGGTCTGACGGCGAAGACTTTGAACTGTTGGTAACCATGAGTCAAAAAGATGCAGATATATTGGCAGGCCAAGAGCTAGGGACCCCGCTCACACAAATTGGCAATATCGTCGGACGCACCGGACTTTGGCAAAGGCAACAGGGAAAACTAAAACGACTCTCGCCACAAGGCTACACTCACGAATCTTTATAAGGACGTTTACGTTCATGCCCGACACAACACATCCCGAAGCTGAAATCATTGAACTCACCCGCCAACTGGTCGAATCGATTGTTCATTCTGACTGGGAAATCTACACAAAGCTTTGTGCGGAAGACCTGACGGCGTATGAGCCTGAAGCCAATGGTCATCTCGTCAAAGGAATGGCTTTCCATCAGCATTACTTCGACATGCAAAACGTATCACCGTATGCAAATGCGACGACCACCCTCAGCAGTCCTTTCGTGAGAATGCTGGGAGAAGACGCGGCGGTGATCGCCTACGTCCGCCTGACTCAACGAGTCGGTGCAGACAACCAAAGCACGACCAGTTCCACTCAGGAAACGCGAGTATGGCAGCGAATCGGTAGCGTCTGGAAACACGTTCATTTTCACCGAACATGATTCAAGGAACTGCATGCTTTGCATGCCATCGTGCACGCGGAAACTTCGTGATCGATCAATCTGCATAGTTTGGGGTCAACGTTTTCATTTGGTCGCAGGTGAAGTTTGACGTATAATTAAAGAACGATCATCACCGAGGGTCCCCTCCGCCTTAGTCGCCCACCATCATCCCAAAGCATCTGCCTTGAGAACCAGCCTTGAATTCTCTCGTGAACTGCTGCAACTGTCTTGCATTCTTTGTAGCGTAAGTTGGTGCATGGTGGCGCATGCAACCAACGCAGATGACTTCTTTGAGAGGAAGATACGCCCTACCTTTGTGGCCCATTGCTACGAGTGCCATGGTGGAGACGAGGCTGACATCCAAGGTGGACTCCGGCTCGATGACCCCACAGCCTTGCGACGAGGTGGCGAGACAGGGCCAATCATCAAACCGGGTGACATCGAGGGCAGTGCATTGCTCGCGGCACTCCGTTACGACGATCTCAAAATGCCACCAGAAGGAAAACTGCCGGAACACGTCATCCGTGACTTTGAAATCTGGATTGCCTCTGGCGCAATGGATCCACGCGCAGACAGTAAAGCTAGCGAGAAGAAAACAACTCAATTTGACTGGGAAAAAATCCGATCCCAGTGGGCGTTTCAATCACCTTCAAGTCACCCTACCCCCAAGACAAAAAGTCCGGAGTGGTGCACAACCACAATGGATGCTTTCGTACTGAAAAAAATGGAAGCGAGTGGCATCAGCCCCAATGTTTCAACGGATCGCAACACATTCATCAGGCGACTTTCTTTTGACTTGCGAGGCCTACCACCCACACCAACAGAAATAGCAGACTACTTGGCAGACAACAGACCTGACAGCAAGCGCAGGCTCGTCGACGCATTTCTTGCGTCGCCCCAGCACGCCGAGAAATGGTCACGACTTTGGCTGGACATAGCACGCTATGCCGAGGATCAGGCACACAAAGTCGGCAGTAATGACTCCTTAACCTACCCTAATGCCTACTACTACCGTGATTGGGTTATCAATGCGATTGCAAATGACCTTCCTTACGACCAGTTCATTCGACTGCAACTGGCAGCCGACTTGATCGTTCCGGACGACAAACAAGAACATATCGCGTTAGGCTTTCTTGGCCTTGGGCCAAAATATTACCGCCGCAACTCGCCAGAAGTGATGGCGGACGAATGGGAAGATCGCGTGGATACCGTTTCCAGAGGCCTGCTCGGTTTGACCGTAGCGTGCGCGCGGTGCCATGATCACAAGTACGACCCCATTCCCACAGCAGACTACTATGCTTTGGCAGGTGTCTTTGCGAGTACTGAGATGTTCAACCGCCCGCTGAACCAAGCGGTTGCGAAGCAAGGCAAAGGTCAAGCCAAGAAACCGCAAGACGCTTATCACTTGGTACGTGATGGCAAACCAATTGACCTGAATGTGATGATCCGTGGTGATGCCAAGAAGAAGGGAAAATTAGTACCCAAGAGATTTCTGACAGCTTTATCTGAAGAACCTATCTTTTTCAAAAATGGCAGTGGTCGAAGCGATCTTGCCGATGCCATCACTGCAAAATCCAATCCACTGACGGCCCGCGTTCTGGTAAACCGTGTATGGGAGCAACTATTGGGACTCGCATTGGTGGGTACTCCGAGTAACTTTGGAGCGCTTGGTGAGCCGCCCACTCATCCTGATTTATTAGACGATCTTGCTGTCCGCTTCATGAATCATGGTTGGTCTTGGAAATGGCTTCAACGCGAAATTGTACTTTCTTCGACGTACGGCCAGAGTAGTGACATCGACCCCACCAAACTTGCTTTCGATCCGGAAAACCGATTACTCAGCAGAATGCCAAGACGGCGTTTGAGTGTTGAAGCGTATCGCGATGCCATCTTGTCAGTCACTGGTCGACTCAACTCAACAATTGGTGGCCATTCAATACAACCGGACCAACCCGCTGAGGGCCGCAGAACGCTGTACAGCGAGATCAGTCGCATGAACCTTAACCCGATGCTCGCTCGCTTTGACTACCCCGATCCAAATGCACACAGTGCCACCCGTTTTGAAACCACAACTCCACTACAGAAACTATTTCTGTTGAATAGCGAATTCATGGTTTTTCAGGCAAACGCGTTGGCGACTCGACTGAAACAGTCTGGTGGTTCAAATCGCTCCAAAATTGAACATGCCTACCAACTGCTGTTTTCCCGCAGCCCAGACGCGCTAGAAGAGTCACTGGCAGAGCAGTTCTTGGGTCAGGCAAAGGCAAACAACAACACCCAGAAAAACCCCGATGCATGGCCGCAATACGCACAGGCTCTGCTGATCAGCAACGAAATGTTCATGGTGGACTAGCATGCAATTACAGCGTTCTCGTCGCGACCTTCTCAGCCGGGCAGCCACCGGTTTTGGGACCATTGGCCTCTGCGGTGCCTTGCAATCGGCCAGCGGATCAAACACACAATCCGATAACAAGAGTGTTCCACGGGTGGTGCATCATCCTGCCCGCGCAAAGCGTGTCATTTTCCTTTTTATGAATGGCGGGCCTTCACACGTCGATACTTTCGATCCCAAGCCGATGCTGGCAAAACACGAAGGTGAATCACCCTCGGAAGACATTGCAGGAAAAAACCGTGCTGCCGGTTACATGCCATCACCGTTCAAATTCACTGCCCATGGCGACAGTGGCGTGGTCATGAGCGACCTGCTTCCCTATCTCTCAAAGCATGCTGATGATTTATGCGTCATCCGGTCGATGCACACGGATGTCCCCAACCATGAGCCCGGTTTGCTATTGATGCAATCTGGCCATCAACAACCGACACGCCCCAGCATGGGTTCATGGCTTTCATACGGACTGGGCACCGAAAACGAGAATCTCCCCGCCTTCGTTGCTTTGTGCCCGGGACTGCCAGTAGTTGGCCCCCAATTGTGGTCCAGTGCCTTTCTGCCTGGCCAACACCAAGGTATTGAGGTCAATACCAACCACACGGAAGTAGAGAATTTAATCAGCAACATTCGCCATCCCAACCTGAGCAGCGCAGCACAGCGAAAACAGCTGGGATTGGTGCAAGCATTGAACGCTCATCACATGGATTCTCGACCGGGCGATGCAGCACTTGAAACACATATTCGCTCGATGGAACTCGCATTTCAAATGCAAAGTGAAGCATCCGAAGCGTTTGACCTGTCCTTGGAATCAAAACAGACTCGCGAGTCCTATGGCGACTCAGAGTACGGTCGAAGTTGTCTACTTGGGCGTCGGTTGCTGGAACGCGGAGTGCGTGTTGTGCAGGTATTTTACGTCAGCAAAGGACAAAAGCAGCCTTGGGACACGCACAAGAACAACAACCAATCACACCTCAACCTGTGCGCTGATGCTGACCGGGGAACGGCTGCCTTGTTACATGACCTGAAGAATCGAGGCATGCTCGACGACACGCTAGTGATCTGGGGCGGTGAATTTGGCCGCACACCCTACGCACAAGTGGACAAGTCAAAAGACAAGAAAAAAGCAGGCCGCGACCACCACCACACAGGCTTCTCCATGTTCTTAGCTGGCGGTGGCATACGCGGAGGATTCACACACGGCTCGACAGATGATTTTGGAATGCATGCTATGGAAGATCGTGTACATGTCCACGATCTTCATGCAACGATTTTGCATCAGATGGGAATCGACCATAAAAAACTTACCTTCCGGTACTCAGGACGTGACTATCGGCTGACTGATGTTCACGGCCGCGTCGTTCATAACTTGATCGCTTAACTTCATCCTGGAATCAATTCCATGACCTTCTCTCGCCTGCACTTTCTGCTGATCGCAACCCTATCCCTAGCGACAACCGCGACCGGAGAGCAGCCCAACATCCTCTGGCTTACCAGCGAAGACAACGGCCCACAACTGGGTTGTTATGGCGATGACTATGCCAAAACACCGAACATCGATTCACTTGCTAAAAAATCACTTCGCTACCACCGCTGTTGGTCCAACGCTCCCGTATGCGCACCAGCCAGAACCACAATCATCTCTGGAATGTACGCCACTAGCTTGGGCGGACATCACATGCGTAGCGGGGTTAAATTACCAACGAATGTGAGCGTTTATCCCGAAATCCTTCGCCAAGCCGGCTACTACTGCACCAACAATTCCAAGAAGGACTACAACTTTGCCGCGGAAGATGGAGGATGGAATGACAGCGGCAAGAAAGCACATTGGCGTAATCGCCCAAGACGAGACACGCCATTCTTCTCCATTTTCAATTTCACGGTGAGTCACGAAAGCAAGATTCGAACAAGGCCACACCAACTCAAGCATAATCCTGCCGAAGCGCCACTTCCCGCGTACCACCCCGACACTCCGGAAGTCCGACATGACTGGGCTCAGTACTATGACAAGATGACAGAGATGGATCAGCAAGTCGGTGAAATCCTCTCAGAACTGGAAGCAGATGGCCTCAGCGAATCAACCATCATTTTCTATTATGGTGATCATGGCAGCGGTATGCCACGGAGCAAGCGTTGGCCGTTCGATTCGGGGCTACGTGTCCCACTTTTATTGCACGTACCGGCCAAATACAGAGACTTGGCTCCCGCGGATTACGGAAGCGGCAAAGTCACCAATCGCCTTGTATCTTTTGTTGATTTGGGACCAACTGCCATCAGCTTGGCTGGCCTGAAACCACCGACCAACATGCAGGGCATACCGTTTCCTGGCGAATACAACGGAGTAGCAAAGAAGTATCTCTTCGGCTACCGGGGACGCATGGACGAACGTATTGACATGGTCCGCACATGCACCGACGGCAGGTTCATCTACATGCGGCATTTCTATCCCGAGCGTCCATACCTGAAACATGTTGACTACATGTTCCAAACCCCCACAACGCGAGTCTGGAACGAAATGTACCGAGCAGGGGAACTAAATGCCGCCCAGGCAAAATTCTGGCAAGAAAAACCATTCGAGGAGCTTTTTGATCTGCAAGCTGATCCTGATGAAATAAATAACTTGGCTAACTCGCCTGATTACCAGAAAAAGACAACTGAACTGCGAAACACGCTTCAAGACTGGATGCAAGAAACACTTGATCTGGGTTTGCTACCCGAAGCGGAGATGCACCGCCTGGCTGGCTCAAAATCTCCCCGGGAATATGCTGTAACACACAAGACACTTTTCGCTGATTTGTCAGACGTTGCTTTTCGCTCCATGGACCCACGCAATGGTTACTCGACTCAAGAGTTGGTGAAGCTTTCGTCGGATCCTCATAGTGGGACACGCTTTTGGGCTGTCCGTGGACTGGCAACGCGGTCGAACAGTGATGCCAAGCGAAACGAAGCTTTAATTACTGCCAGCAACGATGAGTCACCCAGCGTAGCTATCGCCGCCTGCGACGGCCTGCTTGCCGATGAGAACATTTCGACGCAGCGAAAGGCTGTCGAACGTCTCATTGAACTGGCGGATGTAAATCGCCACGGCCATTTTGCAGCGGTAGCCGCACTGAACGTCCTTGACATGAATGCGCGGCTGACCGAGTCCGAAATCAAGCAAATCTCAGAACTGACTCGACAAGCAAAACAACCGCCCGTTCGACTCGGAAAGTATGTCGGGAAACTCATAGATCATGCGACGAGCACACCATAGCTTCCGCCGTATCACTTTCGAACGCTTCGAAGCTCACGACTTGACACAGCAGGACAGGGGACAAAGGTTGACTCCCAACTGGTGGTATTGGCTTGCCTTCAAATTGAATCGAGGCGAGTATTCAAGCAAGCAGTTCAAACCATAATCCGGTTTCAGAAACCTGAAAAAAATCAGTTCTCTGCTTCGCCGCTTGCCTGCAACGCCATGAGTGCCATTGCAGTTCCAGCATGCGTCAGAAAGTGGCGACTATCTCTACTCACAGACCTGGTGTACCAGCGACCACTTTGTCTTTGGTTCTTTTTAAGCCAATTCAATCCTGCCTGAATTACTGCGTTATCGGGTTTCAAGCCTGCCTTGGTGAGCATCAATATGGCGAAGCCCGTTCCGTAACCATCGCTGGTCATCACATCGGGGATACCTCCATCCTCCCTATCCCACTTGCCGAGAGAAGGTGTGTTCCAACCACCATCGGGACGCTGCAGTGCAGTCAGTTCTGCAACCGTGGAGTCGATCTCCTGTTGAGTCATCCAGCCTGGTTTGAGTGACTGAGCCCACAACAAAATTGCACGATGATGCAAACGCAATTGCTGCTTCCTGCTTTGACTTAGATAATTCTCAAGTCTGGCAATACCGCTCTGAACCTGCTTTTGGCGTAGATAAGTTCGCGGGGCAGCGCTGACAGCAACGGCTGCTACGACAGCGCCGTACTCATCATCAGATTCCATTGGTGGCCAGTCACATTTCAACCAATCAAATCCTCCATCTGATTGCTGCACTTCCCACATTTTTTCTAAAGCGAGCGTGGCATTTTGGCTCAACGGCTCGCTGAGGTTTCGGTCGACAAGTGTCAGAGTCATTGCCGCCATAACGACTTCGGCATCCCATCTTGGGCCTTTTTCTTGCCAGCGTGTCTGGACCAGTTCATTCAGTGAATTTCGAACCTTCTGAAAGTACTCTGGTCGCTGCTCAAGCTCTGAAACTGCGATCAGATGAGCAAAGTTGGTATGACAGGTGAAGCACTTGTATTTGTTTGTCCACGCCATGGCAGTTCGATCCAAAAACTCCACGGCTCGCTGATGTGAATAATCAGATGCAACGGCCTCCTCACTGCTAACCTTCAGAATCTGGGGTTCCTTTAGAATCTGAGGTTCCTCTCCGATCACAATGCCAGTGGAACAGGCCGCGAGAAATGCCAATAAGAAAACCAGTGAGTTGATCCGAGAATTCAGCAGATGCATGACAAAATTCTGAGGGATGTCAGAGAAATGAACACTGAGACAACATTTTTTCGGCAACTGATCGATTCCAAGGCTGCGCTGCAGGTAAACGCGACACCAACCGTCGGAACAACCTGAAGTGAACCTGGATCGTTGCTCCGACGACAAACACATGAACCACCCTTACCGCCAAACCTGGAAACTCAACGAGGTGTCTCATCCTGATTGATAATCCGAAATCACTGTCGTGAGCGGGGCTAACGCCGGAAAACTATCATTGACCTGACCAATTTAACCCAAATCATCAGACAGATGTTGCCCACGGCGGCCCGCCGCGTTCCATACCCCGCCAACGCTACTCGGACTATTTCATCCAGCTCAGGCAGAGCATCTTCATCAAAAAAACGTTCCACGTTATGCTGGTTCCAGAGTTTACTTGAATCTACATTGGGATATCTGTTTAATGGAAATTCTGGGCGGCCCAATCTACAGCGTGGCTGGTGCAGGCGAATCACATGGTCCAGCAGTATCGACCATCGTTTTCGGTTGCCCTGCTGGTCAACGGATTCGCCGAACCGATGTTCAGCGTTATCTGGACCGTCGCCGACCGGGTGGAAACCGGCACGGCACCCCCAGAAACGAAAAAGACAAAGTCATCTTCCTTTCCGGTCTTTACCGCGAAGACCACGAACAGCTTCTCACCGGATCAAAACTATCTGTCGAGGTCGAAGATCAGAGGTACGAAACCGAAGGCTACGAAGACGGCTTCACGACCGGAGAACCCATTTCGGCCATCGTCTTATCCACATCCAAGAAGTCAGGCGACTACACCCAATTCAGTGGTCAGACGGGCGAGGTCAGACCAGGACACACAGATTTAGTGAAGTTCCATAAGTCATCCGGTTTTGTCGACGTACGAGGTGGGGGTCGATCGAGTTACCGATCAACAATCAGCGATGTCATTGGTGGATCGATCGCACGTTCGTTTCTTGAAGAACAGTTTGGCACCGTCATTCTCTCGTCTATCTCACAGGTGGGATCACTCCGTTCATCGATCTCCTTGGCACAACACTTTGAAAAAGTGATAGAGCAAACAGGGTCAGCCACCATTGACCGCGAAACAATCGAAAAAGCAATCCAACAAATGGAGGCTTCTGAAATTCACTCGCTCGATTCAGACTTCGCAGTTACAGCCGGCGAACTAATCAAGAGCACCCGCAAAGCGGGAGATTCTCTGGGAGCCGCGGTTGAAGTCGTTGCACTCAATGTGCCACCTCTACTGGGCGACCCGCTGTACCAAAGCTTGAAAGCCAGGCTGATGGGCAGCCTGGGAGGCTTGAACGCCGTCCAAGCATGTGAGATTGGTGCAGGATCCAAAGTAATTGAGAGATTAGGAAGCGAAAACAACGATCCGATACGTAGCCATGGATACACCAGCAACTCGCATGGAGGACTTCTGGGAGGCATCACGACGGGGATGCCAATCGTGTGCCGAGTCGGTTTCAAACCAACATCAACTATCAACTCACCGCAACAATCAGTTCAGAAAAATTTTAGCGAGATTGAATTTGAACTCGCCAAAGGACGGCATGATCCCTGCGTTGGTGTCCGAGCTGGGGTCACACTGGAGTCTCGGGCCGCCATTGAAATAATGAATGCCGCTTTGTCTCAACAGACGCAGCAAATCAAGATCGACGCACCCCAACTCTTCTGAACGTGTTAATGACGGGTCACCGAGCAGCTGTTAGGTAACCCCCAACAAATCGGATCGCCGTCGTTCTCGATACCTCTCGCTGCTCAATCGAGGGCACCAAGCCCATGCTGCTCGATCTGCAGAACCTTCTCGAGTCTTCTGGCATGTCGATCTTGGGGTACATAACGAGCTCGCAAGAACGAATCGATGATTTCGAATGCCAACTCCGAGCCAATGATCCTGCCCCCTATGCACAGTACATTCATGTCATCGTGCTCAACACCTTGGTGAGCCGAATAGGTATCGTGACAAACCGCAGCTCGGATGCCAGGAATTTTATTGGCCGCCACACTTACCCCCACACCACTACCACAAACCACGATGCCGCGATCTGCACGGCCTTCAATGATTTCTTTGGCAACCGCGACAGCAAAGTCCGGATAGTCACAACTCTCATTGCTATTGGTACCACAGTCAGTCAGCGAAACTGTTCCATCGAGTCGCTCAGCGACAATCTGCTTGAGAGGAAAGCCTGCGTGATCACCACCGAGAGCAATACGCAGAGAAGTTGATCCGGACATGAATTGCTGAAAAGAAAGCGGGGAGTGCTGGGGAATTCCTAGGCATTGTTACGTTTCCTTGCCCCATCTGCACCCCGGGGACAACCTTTCAGCGTATAGACAGCCCCAGAAATCAGTAGATCTGGCGGAAATCACGATCACAAATGAGCCGTTTTTATTGATTTTCGAGCGTTGAAGCTTGGATTCGATCATCAGCCGTTGACGTGTGCCAAGGACAATTCGGCCTAGCTATGCTTTGATTGAATTGAACTTATCCCTCTGCAAAATCACATTTCCGAGATAATTTTCCGCAATGGTGTGTGGCTGGGAAACGATAACGGTTAAGGGACGGGTGCGAAGACGCAGTCAAGGCTCGGGTTGTTTCCCGAGAAGCTCGCCCACACCGCATGCAGGTCACCCAGCGATGTTTCTTCGGCAAGATAGCGAAACCAGCAACTCTCGTTAGGCGAATCGGCTTCTCACGAAACTCGAAATTCGGACACGCATGACAGACTTCAGAGGCCATCCAGCAGATTTTCAACAGGAACAAGACCAATAAATGCCAGCAATCTGGTGACTTAGCTGTTGTGACGATTTTTCGGCTTTGATACGTTACCGAGCTGCTTATGTGACGTTGGGTCACATAAATACGACCAATTCATACCCTAACCCCCGAGACGTCGAGCGACTGGGTCGTCAGTCAGCTCCGCTCACCTCTGGAAAAACAAATGGTTAATCGCAACCTCATCCGCAGTCTGGACGACGACGAAATCGTCAATGAACTGGCAGTTTTGGCCCCGGAAGAAGAAGCTGACGAGTGGCTGCTGGACTGGCTGGAACAAGATCAACAAGATTACGCCCAAGGTGAAATCGTTGACGGTCGGATTGTTGAAGTCAACGATGAATGGGCTTTGATCGATGTTGGCTTCAAGAGTGAAGGTACCGTCAGCCTCAATGAATGGGGTCCTGAAGAGGAAAAGCCAGTCGTCGGCACGACGGTAAAAGTCCTGATCGAAGAGATGGAGGACGAACTCGGGGCCGCTGATGACCCCTATGGAATGATCTCGCTGAGCAAGAGCAAAGCCGAAAAGATCATCGAGTGGGAAAAGATCATCGGAGAGATCAGCGAGGGCCAAGTGGTCACTGGTACGGTCATCCGAAAGATCAAAGGTGGTTTGCTAGTCGACATTGGTGTCAACGTTTTCTTACCCGGAAGTCAGGTCGACATTCGTCGCCCCGGCGACATCGGCGATTTCATTGGCCGCGTTATCCAAGCCGAAGTACTGAAAATCGACGACACCCGTCGAAATATCGTCATCAGCCGTCGGTCGCTCATCGAACGCCAGCGTGAAGAAGATCGCGCCTACTTGATGAAAGAGCTGGAAGTCGGGCAAATCCGCAAAGGTATTGTCAAGAATATTGCCGACTTCGGTGCGTTCGTCGACCTCGGCGGCATCGATGGCTTGCTGCACATCACGGACATGGCTTGGGAGCGAATTGGGCACCCAACCGAAATGGTCTCCATCGATCAGGAAATCGAAGTCAAAGTGCTGCATATCGACCGAGAAAAGCAGAAGATCGCTCTCGGCTTGAAGCAGAAAGATCGCAATCCTTGGGAAAACATCGAGTCCAAGTACCCCGTTAGCTCCGATCACAAAGGCGAAGTTGTCAATGTGATGAGCTACGGTGCGTTCGTCAAACTCGAGCCCGGCATCGAGGGTCTGGTCCACATCAGTGAGATGAGCTGGACCAAACGCGTCAATCACCCAAGCGAATTGGTCAATATCGGTGATGAGATCGATGTCAAAATCTTGGGTGTTGACCCTGAAGGTCAGCAATTGTCTTTGGGTATGAAACAGACCCAAAAGAACCCATGGGATGAAGTGATCGATCGCTACCCAGAGGGCCAAGACGTCACCGGCAAGGTGCGAAACCTTACCAATTATGGTGCTTTCATCGAACTGGAAGAGGGCATCGACGGTTTGCTGCACGTCAGCGACATGTCTTGGACTCGAAAAATTGGTCACCCCAGCGAATTGCTTGAAAAAGGCCAAGAAATCAAGTGTCGCGTGCTCAGCGTTGATGAATCACGACGTCGTATCGCACTGGGCCTCAAGCAACTCGATAACGACCCATGGGATGGCGACATTCCTGATAAGTATCAGCCCGGACAACTCGTCAAAGGCTCCGTCACAAAGATCACCAACTTTGGTGTCTTCATCGGACTGGAAGACGGCTTGGAAGGCTTGTTGCACATCAGCGAATTGGCCGAACACAAAGTCGAAGACCCCGAAGAAGTCGTCAAAGTTGGCCAAGAACTCGAAGTCAAAGTACTTCGTGTGGACACAGACGAACGGAAAATCGGACTGTCACTCAAACGAGTCGATTGGGGCGAGGAACAAGAACGTGCTGCCGCTGAGGCTGAAGCCGCAGAAGCCGGTGGAAGCATGCCAAGCGTCGATGGGGACCTCAAAGGTGGCCTCGGCTCCGGCGAAGGACCGCTGATCCCGACCAGCGAATGAGATAACTCATTTGAAATGCGTTGAAATCAACGAGCCAGTCCCGCATTTTGCGGGGCTGGCTTTTTTCGTGGCCAACAAATCACGACGATTGCCGCAAACAACTTCTCCCCAACCTCAAAAGTAATGTCTCAAACGCGAAGAACATTAAAAATGGAAAGGTGGAACTCTACCGTGCCCGTATCGGGAAACTCTTACCCCTGATGTGCCTCACCCGAACGACAATTGAATGCTGGCAATCCATGATCATCCAGCCACAAAAAATCCGCCACGTGGACTCACGCGGCGGATTGATTCGTTCGAAATGTCCTATTCACTCTGGATCAAACCAGGTTTTTTCTTACTGCCCAAACAGCAGCCTGCGTTCGATCACTCACACCAATTTTGCGGAGAATGTGCTGCACGTGCTCTTTGACCGTTTCGTAGCTGATCCCCAGCATTTTGGCGATTTCCTTGTTGGTCAAACCGAGAGCCATCTGCCTGAGCACTTCACTTTCACGCTGCGTCAGTGGGACCTCAATGTCTTGGCTAAGCCTTGGGGTCGCTAATGCCCCTGTGACGCGACGCAGCTCTTCCCTGGTCCAAGCGGACTCGCCAGCAACGGCGGTCTGAAGAGCTTCGACTAATCTTTCACGCGAGGCTGACTTCAACACGTAGCCGGATGCCCCCAAAGCAACAGAGCGAGCGATGTAGGTTGGGTTGTCATACGCGGAAAACAGCACGATGGGCAAATCTGGATGATCCAGCTTCATTCGCCCCAAGGCATTCAAGCCATCACCACCCTCCATACGAATGTCCATCAAGACAACATCAGGATTCGCTGTTTCAATCGCAGCGAGCGCCTCAGCCGCCGACGCCGCCTCCCCAACGATCTCCAGATCTGTCATCTCTAGCATTGAGTGCAGTCCGAGCCGGATAATTTCATGATCATCAACAATCAATAATTTCTTGCTCATCGTAATTCCAAGGAGTAGGACACAGGATCGTGGTCATCACCCGAAGCTAGTACTGAAGATAAGAGGCACACGGAATATGGGTCAATTACTGTCAAGCTAGCTTCGCGCGCGGCCAGCTTAGCAAACCGGAACGCCCGCCATCCGGGCTATCGGGTCATCCCCACCCAGCAACGCATGATAGCGTAAAATGTGCAGGAACATCCCGCTAAATTGGTCAAACCACAGATTACTAAGCCATCAACCGGCCACCAAGCGACTAACCATTCAGCAGAGATACAAAGACTGACCCTTCGTTACAAACCCTTACGGTGCAAGCAATCAATGATTCACTTTTGCGCCCTTCCCAAGAGAAAGTCGCGAGAGGCAACAGCGACGGTGCAGCCATCATATCGATACCGCCTGGTCACCTCAAAACTCACACGCCAGCAGAGCAAGGCGACCATTTTTCCACCGATTGCAGGCGCCTAAGAAAATTAATCTCAACCGGCCAAGTACTCTGAAATAATTGCTGATCGATGCGACAAACGGCGTGTCAAAAGATTACCCCCTCACCAAACGCACCCGATCCACAGACGTTTGCATTAACTGGACGACGCGTTAGAACTTGCCATCCGCTTTGCTGCTACCATCTCGTGGTATTGGAGACGGAGGTTTTTAAGCCAGAAAATGAGATAGACATTGGCCACAATCGAAATCAGCAACAGTCCGTTGAACAGCGGCTGAGTTGTGACTGATTCTGTTTCGATCACCTGAGTTTCGGTAATTCGGGGTATGCTGCCTGCGGTTGAGGCTAATGGTTCGCCCTGAATCTGAGTTGGTTTCCCGTTACTTGTGGGATGACTAAATTTTGATGCTCCTTCATTTAGCATATCCGTGCGTTGACGCGTCGCTGTATTCCCAATCGCATTGTCTGGGCGAATATTCGTCATGTGGTTCGCTGTTTGGTTTGCGAATGTCCCCCCAAAACCCGCTGCTCCGGTCGGCTGTACCTGCTGGTTGAGTCGTTGACCATGGTTCATTCCAGAAACGGTCGCAATACGTTGCCCTGCGCGATCAACGGGTTGCCCAAAAGCATCCACCGACCATGCACCAGCAGCCACCTGTGCCGCCGACAGTCGGGCGTCAGGTCTCGACCCGGGGAAACCTGACGTTGTATTACTCGGAGCAGCGGACCCGGTCGTTGGATAGGCAGTGGCGGACGGGTGACTGAAAGATGGCGAAGGATTCGCGCCGAAGCGACCGATTGGCGGTTGCCCGACGGGTACGCCTACTACAGCCTGTCCTGATGAGGTAGAACGCATCGAATTCAAACTGTTCGAAGTACTTCCTTCACGGGTAGGGCGAGACGCAGTGGAACCCGCCCCAAAGCCTGTTGCGGTGTTGGGATTAGCAGTGAGGTTTCTACTAAAAATACTATCCGTCGTTGGTACGTTCGCAAATCCCGGTGTCCCAGCATTCGTTGTTGATCGCGGCACTGTGGGAGAGGCAGTTTGAGCTGTGCGACCGGCATTCGCTGCTGTTATTCCAACTGGTGTCCGCCCAAAGGTGTCGGTTGGCAACAACGGACTCACGCCGGTACTACCACCCAGCCCTGACGCGACCGTATTCGCTGCAGCCCCCGAGTTGACACCTAAGACCGAGGGGGTTGATGCTGTCGCTGCTGGAGCCGTTGTGGGCAGTGGAAACTGCCCCCAATTGGTGGTGCGAGTAGCAGCGTCACGCGACGAAACCGGCGGAACTGCTCGCGTGGAAGTAGCAGCCGTTGGATTGGCAGCAGTGGAACGAGCAGTTGCCACGCCGGCGGCCCCCGTAAACGGCGGAACGGAAAATGAGGGCGGGCCTGCTACCGTGGTTGACGGCAATGTCGTTCCATTCGTCGCACCCAACGCAGAGGCTGCGGGGTTGATGGGGCGACCAGCACGATCCACGTTCTGCGTTAACGTCTGTCCTGCTTCAGCTAATGAAGGTGGAACCGATGGAAAGCTGAATCCTGAGCCAGTCGCATTAGAATTATCTGGCTTCCGCACTGTGATCACCCGAGAGTTACCAGCCGCATGTAAAACGCAGCCTGCCGAATCACTGACAAGCGCAGGGATGGCGACAGGGGATGAGTCGTCTGCCTGCTGCAACTGCCTAGCATTCGCGTTGGCTGTTCTTGTTGTTTCGCGAACACTTGTGTTACCAACAACAGTAACGTCCGAAACAGGATAGTAGACTGCCACATCATGCCCACACGCCTGGACCGCCCGAGCTTCCCTTTCCTGCAGGCTGTTATCCAAATCGCTGGAAGCGGACAAACGGGCATCAGAGAAACGCTGAACATCAACGGTCTGAAAACCACAAACGTTGAGGTGAGGCTGGGCACTCAACGTGCCGAACAAGGTCACCATCAGTAGCACTGGGACTGCGCCCATCGTTCAATCCTTGAATGATGCTTATGAGTCGCGGTCTTGCCAAGTGCTATCCAGCACAACAAACCACGAGGATTTTGCATGAATGGTAGCGTCGTGGCCCACGCCCGGTAAAGAGAGATTTTTTCCCGCTGTTGACTCTTGCGGTGCGGGTCACCAGCCAGGTAACGCGTGCTCAACTTGCCAATGCAAGCAATTTGGAATGACCATTCAACAACATTTCACAAGCTGTTTGGATATCCTGCAACTGAGTGAATCGCCCTACACCAAACCTGGCGCTACGGCGGGCGGTCGACTCGTCGATTCCCAACGCAGTCAAGACGTGGCTGGGCGCAGAATGTGCCGCACTGCAAGCCGAACCGCTGCTGAACGCGATCTGAGGCACCGCTGACATCCACGCCTGCCCTTCAATTGCTGGCAACGCAAGATTTAGATTTCCCGGCAATCGACGTTCCCGCCCGAAATCTGGCCCATTCAGACGCAAACCCTTGATATGTGAGTTCAAGGTATTCCACATTTGGTCACGTAGCTGGGCGACACGATCATTATGTTCAGCCATTCCATCGTTACAAAGCTGCATCGCAGTCGCCATGCCAATGATTCCAGCAGGGTTCATTGTCCCACTTCGAATTCCACGCTGCTGACCTCCTCCCACGATTTGCGGACTCAGTCGGACCCTTCGGTTGGAATTACCAACCATCAGCAATCCTGTTCCTTTGGGACCGTACAACTTGTGGGCAGTGGCACTCAAGAGATCAATATCCACATCAATCATATCGACTGGAATACGCCCCACTGCTTGGGTCGCATCGCTATGCAAAAGTGCTCCGCGATCATGGCACAGACCAGCGATTTCTTTCATGGGTGCAATGGCACCTATTTCGTTATTGGCCCACATCACCGAAACGAGAGCGGTATCATCATCAATTGCTTCTTCGAGTTTCTGCAAGTCAACAATCCCGGCATTAGCCGAACCGCTCTGTTGGACTGGGACGTGAGTTACTCGAAAGCCGCAATTTTTAAGATCCGCGAACACATCCAGCACGGCAGGATGTTCGGTGGTCACCGTAACAATGTGCCGGCGTTTTTGACGTGGGTGCAGACACATTCCGCGAATCGCCAAGTTGTTACTTTCAGTAGCTCCACTCGTCATGACCACGGAATCAACGGGAGCATTAAGCAATTTAGCAATTTGGTTAACTGCTTTTTCCATGGCCTGATGCGATTCCACTCCAAGCGAATGACTGCTGTGTGGATTGCCATAGTGGTCTGAGAGCCAAGGCACCATCGCATCCACAACTCGCGGATCGCATCGAGTCGTGGCATGGTTATCGAGATAAATCATTTTGCCGACCTGTGAATAAACTCATGCAACTTCAAATTGCCGTTGGGACGTTTCATGCAAAGTGGCTGAAAACCGGGAAAGCCACTCACATGAGATCACGAGTACAATGCATCAATCGCGAGCTGCGTCCAAGTTTCCAAGCGATCCCATTCAGCTCGCAAAGCATCAATGGTCATGAATCCTCCCTCTGCCAAATCTGCTTCATTACTGGAAACATCTGGAGTCTGGAGTACGAAACGATGCACCACACCCAAATGTACTTTGCCAACATCATTGGAGGGATCATAAATCAATCCTTCTCGCGTTTCGCTGTACTCAGAATCCAGGCAAACCTCTTCTGCCAACTCACGCTGCATCCCGGTTGTATAAGGATCTGCACCTTCTGCTGAATCTTCCCGGCTAATGTGACCACCAATTCCAACGCTACGCTTGGCGTGCAAGCGAGATTCCCCACCCCCCCCTCCACGTGTATAAGTGAAAAGCCGGATCACTCCGTCACCGTCCGTCCATTCAAGCAGGACATACGGAATTAATTGTTTATAGGATGGGTCGGTCTCCATTGCGCCCCGAGGCTGAAATGACAGTTCCTGACTTCCTAAAATTGGCACGAGAAACTTATCAACATCAGATTCAAAACCTATGATCGTCCCGATCTGCGCAATCACGGACTCTGGAATAACTAGAATATGTTCTTCTGGAACGGACAATGAACTCTCCTTTGTGAGATAAATGGCACGTTTAACGGGCAGGTTGATTTCGCGGGTTCAGTTAATTGTGATTTCATGGCTCGCATTGAGCACGGTGGTAGAAAAATCACCCAAACAGTGGATCTGTGATCCTTAGCATCGCTGATTTGGTTTCAGCGTTCACCCCCCTTTTAGTTTTTTGGCTCTGAATGCACCCTGCTGCTTTCCAACCAACTGCAAGGCATGACGATACGCCGCAGCATTGGCAAGACTCGATTCAAACACAACTGAAGGCTTCGTGAGCGATCGAGGCAATTGCATCTTTAAACCCCGAGGATCAAAGCATGAATCAGAAAAAAAACGAAAAGACGATTTCAAGGCGTTTGATGATGGGACGGGGATTCACGGCGAGCGCTGGCTTGATGACATCTGGTTTGCTTCCCAAAGCTCATGGAACACTGCCAGCAGCACCGCGAATTCGCATCGGCCAAATTGGAACAAGCCATCCTCATGCGTCCGGAAAACTTGCAGCGATCCGTGGACTTGATGACATTTTCGAACTGGTGGGTGTGGTCGAACCAAATGAAGTCCAGCGGAGAAACGTTGCCGGCAAGGATGTTTATCGTGATGTCACATGGATGAGCCAGAAAGACTTGCTGAATAGCGATGTTGCGGCGATTGCCGTCGAAACCCAAGTCTCGCAACTTGTGCCAACCGCGATGCAATGTCTGGCCGCGGGCAAACACATACACTTGGACAAACCAGCAGGAATGTCATTGCCAGCCTGCCGCGCGATGCACCAACAAGCAAAGCAAAAAAACGTCACGATTCAAATGGGCTATATGCTTCGATATAATCCGGCATTTGTGCTGTTATTTGATATCATCAAGAAAGGCTGGCTTGGTCGCATCACTGAGGTGACTGCTGAAATGGGGAAATTGGCCAACGATTCCCTGCGACAGGAACTAAGCGAATTCTCTGGCGGTGGAATGTTTGAACTCGCCTGTCACTTGATCGATGCCATGGTAACAATCTTGGGACGCCCCGAAAAAATCACAGCCCATAACCGAAGCAGCTATCCGAACAAAGATAGTTTTCTGGACAATCAACTTGCAGTATTTGATTACCCACACGCAATAGCGACTGTGCGGTGCAATCATATTGATCCCTTTGGGTTTCCGAGACGCCATTTTCATGTGGTTGGCCAGCAGGGAGCATTTCTAATCAATCCATTGGAACCCCCGCGAGTCAGGCTCGCATTTGATCAGCCAAGAGGCCAATACAAAAAGGGGTTTCAGGACGTTGAGATACCAACATCCGGTGGTCGCTACGATGCCGAATTCGAGGATCTCGCCAACGTGATCCGTGGCAAAAAAGAATTGGCATGGAACTCAGAACATGATGTAACTGTTCAAGAATCAGTATTGTTGGCAAGCGGAATGAAACTGGCCCCCAACTCAACAGAATAACGATGCAAAGGAAGGTAGAGACGGTTGTCGCACACATTGAGGAACTGCCACCAGCACGACGCACGATCACCACCGGCATTACTAAAACGGGATATCAATACGATCCCAAGGAACCGTTATTTTGCATTGTTTTTCATGATAAAAATCGTTGGTAACTTTTAACTTTGCGTTCAGAACCCAAGCAGCGATGAAAACACATGGTTTCATCAGGCTTGGAAAGCAACGATCAAAAAGATAAACATGGGAAATTCCTTTGTGAGGTTCGAGAATACAGACGACCTTGCACCGCAAGTTGATCGCAAGAACTGTAAAGCGACTGTCGGTTGATCCTTACCTCGACTATGAATCGGTGATCAAAGCCAGGCAACCGTCTCAAGAACAACGAAATAAAAACCTCTTCACCGTCTGCGAAGACGATCACACGTCAATGAAAGAAGACGACATCGGCTAGAAAACCGGGCAATGCGGGAAAAAAAGAAGGACGTTTGAAAACGAAGTAGCAAATCCAACGGATGGCACAGGACGGAAAACAACCTTGTCCTCGCATCAGCCAGTGGCACTCGGCGGAAGCCGCTTCAGGTGCATATACGCTTTGTCAGTCGCAATGCGGCCTCGACGCGTGCGCACGATTAGCTCACTGCGCAGCAAAAATGGCTCAACTTCATCCTCCAGCGTATCGCCACTGACATTCATCGTATGGGCTATCGCTTCCAGTCCGGCGGGCCCACCTGCAAAGACCCGAATCAGCGTGTCCAGATAGCCACGATCCTGTTTATCAAGCCCCAGCACATCAATCCCAATCATATCGAGTGCTGCTGTCGTGACGGTGTCACTTACTTTCCCATTCGCTTTGCTCTGCGCATAATCACGAACCCAAAGCAAGCGATTGTTGGCCAACCGAGGAGTGCTCCTACTGCGTGCTGCGATCACGCTTGCCGATGGATCATCGACGGGAATTTCCAGTTTCACAGAGTTGCGTCGCACTATCTCGCAAAGCTCTGGCTCGGTGTACCACCCCAAGTGTTCGCGAATCTGAAAACGGTCTCTCAACGGCGCACTCAGCATCCCAGCCCGCGTCGTCGCCCCAATCAGCGTGAATGGCCTTAATTCATAGTTGAGAGTGCGAGCACTGACTCCTTCGCCCAAAACAATATCGATCCGGTAGTCTTCCATAGCGGTGTAGAGGTATTCCTCGACTGCCTTGGGAACGCGGTGAATTTCATCAATGAATAGGACGCTGCCCTCAGACAAATTGGTGAGATAAGGAAGAAGATCTTTGGGAGCTTTCAGACCGGCACCATTGGCCATCTGGACGACCGTCTCCATTTCCGCTGGAATCACGGTCGCGAAAGTGGTCTTTCCGAGTCCCGGTGGGCCGTCAAACAGAATGTGTCCCAAGGGTTCACCGCGTTGTCGGGCTGCCTCGATCGCAATCTTAAGCCTCTCGATCACATCACGCTGGCCGACCATTTCGTCCATGCGTTTGGGACGCAGGGAGCCATCCTGCTCTCGAGGCACAGGAGCCTCCGAGGTCTCAGGATCAGATTGTTGGTAAACTGCTTCTCGTGCCATCGATGTCTCACTCCGTTGGTTGCGGACACCTTAGTTTTAGCGGTTTCCTGCACCGATGCGAACCGCAAATGCCCCTAAATGAATGGATCTATGACGAACCCCGCTGAACCACAAGTCGCTCACTGGCATGGTTTTACGCAGATGGCAGACCATGATTCACTGGTCATCGACCGGGGTGAAGGGTGTTGGCTCACCACCACTGACGGCCAAAAACTCTTCGATGGGGTTTCCAGTCTCTGGTGCAATGTGCACGGACACCGGCATGTCAAATTGGATTCCGCCATTCGGGAACAACTCCAACGGGTCGCACATGTCACCACGTTGGGTATGTCCTGCCAAACCACGGACGATCTTGCAAAGCGTCTTACGGAACTGACTCCGGGAGATTTGGGGCATGTTTTCTTCAGCAGCGATGGCTCCTCAGCAGTCGAAGCAGCATTAAAGATGTCGTTTCAGTATTGGCAACAGCGGGAAGATCCAAGGCCCAAGAAGACAAGGTTTCTGGCGTTAGGATCCGCCTACCACGGCGATACGACAGGTGCCGTTTCCCTCGGCGGGATTAAATATTTCCACCAGCTTTTTTCGCCAATTCTCTTCTCGCCCGTTCGTGGCCCCATCCCCTGCAGCTATCGAGTCCCTGCTGAAATCGATGTGACTCCGCTTGAACACTACACCAATGAAATCAAGGTGCTGCTTGAGAAACACCATGAGGAGCTGGCTGCGATGGTAATGGAACCGTTGGTTCAGGGGGCAGCAGGCATGATCACTCACCCCGCGGGTTTGCTGCGAAACCTGAGGGAACTTTGTGACCACTACAACGTGCTATTGATTTGCGATGAAGTAGCAACAGGATTCGGTCGGACCGGAAAAATGTTTGCCTGCGAACATGAATCCGTGACGCCAGACATTCTGTGCATCGGAAAGGGTCTGACAGGAGGCTATCTCCCTATGGCTGCTACGGTGGCTCGCCCTCATGTTTTCAATGCATTTTTAGCACGGGCCAGTGATTCACGACAGTTTTTTCATGGTCACACATTTGGAGGCAACCCGCTGGCGGCGGCGGCGGCAATGGCCTCGCTGGATTTGCTGACAGAACCTTCCTGCCTCGATCGCGTTTCAGAGAAGGGTGAATATCTACGAAACCGGATAATCAGCGAACTGTCAGACCAACCACATGTCGGTGACATCCGCGGCCGGTGTATGATGTTGGGGATTGAACTCGTCGCTGACCGTGCAACGCGTCGACCTTTTCCAGCAGAATTTCAGTTAGGTCGATCTGTTTGCCGCCGGACAGTTCGCAATGGTGTCTGGATCCGACCTTTAGGTGATGTGATTATTTTGATGCCTCCCCTGATCGCTACGGAGGCTGAACTTGACATCCTCGCGACCGTCGTCACAGAGTCAATCAAGGCAGAAACGGCGAATCTCATCGAGCAGAACGACTCCATCTCATCTGACGCATCAATAACTCACCATGAATGACCAAATCGAAGACGAGGACAACCCAACGGTCGACGTGACCGATCCCGCCATCGTTGCGGAGTACGAGCCGTACCTTCGAATGCTTGCACGAATCCAACTGCGTCGAGCATTTCAAGCAAAAGTAGGAGCCAGCGACATGGTGCAACAAGCCATGCTTCAGGCAGTTCAAGGATTCGATGGATTCCGAGGTTCCACCGAGGCGGAATTGCGAGGCTGGTTGCGTCAAATCTTGGCGCACCATATCTGTCACCTCGATCGCGACATGCATCGCGACAAAAGAGATGTCCGCCGCGAGCAGTCCATGGAACAAAAGCTGGCGAATTCTTCTTTGCGACTCGAGGGTTTACTGGCCGGACAATCTCCGACACCCAGCCAAAATGTAATGCTCGGAGAAAATGTTATCCAAATGGCAGAAGCGGTGGAAAACCTGCCCGATTCCCAAAGAGAAGCCATTCGCCTGCACTACCTTGAGGGCCTGAAATTGTCAGAGGTTGCGGAAATCACAGGGAAAACAAGTGGGGCGATCGCCGGTCTCTTGCATCGAGGCATGAAAACACTTCGCCAGCAATTGGGGGACCATTAAGGCGGCAGGACAAGGCTGACGGTGGTGAGGCTGAGAGGCACACTACGTCAATCGACCAGATTCGTATATCTTCACGACTCCTGTTCCCCACGCAGATCGACAAGCTTCCCATGATTCGAACACGCTTTGCCCCCAGCCCCACTGGTTATCTCCATATCGGTGGCGTCCGTTCCGCTCTCTTCAATTGGCTGCTTGCCAGGCAGAGCGGGGGACAGTTCATCTTGCGAATTGATGATACCGACGCAGGCCGCAATGTAAGCGAAGCCTTACAACCGATTCTGGACGGATTCCGTTGGCTCGGAATGGACTGGGATGAGGGGCCCGAGGTAGCTGGACCACATGCGCCCTACTACCAATCGCAGCGATCCCAACGCTATCAGGAAGCAGCTGAGCAGTTACTTGCCAGTGGTCATGCCTACCGCGACTATGCAACCCCCGATGAATTGAAAGCGGAACGCGATGCTGCTGAGAAGAAAGGGGAACGATTTTTCTACGATCGCCAGTGGATGGCAGAGACAGATGAACAGGCAGCGGCATTCGAAGCAGAAGGTCGACCGCGTACTTTGCGACTAAAAATGCCGAGAGAGGGGACATGCATCATCAATGACTTGGTGCGTGGAGAGGTCCAGTTCGAATGGGCACAAGAGCAAGACACGGTCATCCAACGTCCCGATGGAAGTTGCCTGTACCATCTCGCCAGTGTGATCGACGATCATGACTTCAACATTTCTCACGTGGTCCGTGCCGAAGAACATCTGCCAAACACTCCACGCCAAATTTTCATTTTGGAATCCCTTGGCTATGAGCGGCCACAATACGCACACCTGCCCTATGTCGCCGAACCCGGTGGCTCGGCGAAATTGAGTAAACGAAAACTGGCCAAGTACGAAAACAACAAGGACTTTGCCCAATTACTCGCACGAGGCAGAAACATAGCTGAACGCTGCGATATTCCTGTTGAAGCCGACACTTTCAACCCGGTCATCATCGACTTCTATCGTGAGATTGGTTTCGAGCCGGAAGCCATTCTCAACTACCTTCTGCTACTAGGCTGGTCCCTCGATGGGGAGACTGAAAAATTCACCGTTGATGAAATGGTCAAGTTGTTCACGATTGAAAGGGTGAACAAGTCACCCGCGTCATTTGATCCCAAAAAACTGATTGCCTTTCAGGGCGACGCTTTCGCACAATTGCCGCTTGCAACCCGTATTGAACGGACTCAACCGTTTGCTGCTCGCGCCGGCTTGCTTCGGAGCCCCGAAGCAGAGGAAAAACTTGCCAAGGTCGTCGCAGGAGCTGACGATCGGCTCAAGATGGCGGGTGACATTCTCGACTTTGATTACTTCTTTCTCGATGAATTCACCTTCAACGACAAAGCTTTCAATAAGCGAATCTGCAAGCCTCAAAATGCTCGCCCGTTGCTGATTGAACTCCGTGGCCATTTAGCACAGGTCGACTTTTCCAGTGCCGATCAACTCGAACAAGAGATTGGGCAATTTTGCGTGAATCTGGAAATTGAGCTCAAAGACATCATTCATGCAATTCGGGTTGCGACCACGGGTCAAGCGGGCGGATTCGGCATGTTCGACACCCTAGCGATCCTAGGAAAGGATAGAGTGCTGGATAGAATCGACGAGGCACTGGAACGAGCCGCGACAATCTGCACCGATTCCTGAAAAGGCCTTTGAGACTACAATGGAAGCAGTACGATCACTGCCGCTCACGCCACGAATCTTTATGTTGTTGCTGAATCCAACAAAACGGCTTGGACTCCTCGCCGCATCGAGCCTCACTTTCTTTGCTCTCGGTTGCTCTACTGAGGAAGCACCCGTTGTTTTCGAACCAAATCTGGTTCACACCATGAAATATCAAATTCAGAAGAAAATCCCGATGGATGAAGCATCGAAGGATTCGACGTGGGTGGTGGATACGATGTTTGGTAGCCCTGACAGACCGGTTTTGCCGTCAGTCATCACTGAGGACGAGGACCTGGCGACTCTTATCAGCACGGAGCGTTTGGAGCACGCCTCCGGCCCGACATCCGACCAAGGACGAGGCCTATTCCGGGCTCTTTGCGCCAACTGCCACGGAGTGACCGGCAACGGGAGAGGCAAGGACGCGTCCGTGCAAATGCCTTATCCGCGTGACTATCGGATGGGCATTTTTAAGTTCAAATCCACCCCCAGAGGCGATAAGCCAACGAGGGAAGATTTGACTCGGCTGATTCGCGATGGAATTTCAGGCACGAACATGCTGCCTGCTCAAAAACTCCTTGAAACAGAGAACTTTCGTCGCAAGCAGAACAATGAACCAGACCTAACAAAAAGCCAGGTCACCGAAGAGGACATCCAAGCCCTCGTCGACTATGTGATGTATCTTTCGCTCCGAGGTGAACACGAACGGCAACAAGTCGACATGGGGATTCTAGAACAGATTCTTGAGGATGGTGAAAGACTCATCAATTCAGACTTTGGCAGTCGCGTTGTATCAGAAGAAAACTTCAAGGCAACACTTGAGGAAAATGCTGACAAAGAGGATGAGGATTTGACGGATGAAGTGCGGGCCAACTTGGCACTGTACGAGCGATACCAGGAAGACTGGGAATATGCTGAAGAGTACGCAGCAGAAATAGTGGAAGCATGGCTGGAGGGCCCAGACGCGGTTCTGCAAGTTCCAGATCCGCCGGAGAATCTCCCGTTGGCAGAAAGCGCAGCTGATGTGGCAAACCTGAGCAGTGGTGCTCATGCAGAGGAATTCGCTGCTTCCATCAAACGCGGACAAGAGTTGTTCGTGGGAAAGATAGCATCCTGTAGCAAATGCCATGGAGAAAAAGGTTTGGGCAATGGGCAAACCACAGACTACGACGACTGGACGAAGGATTGGACAACTCGTGTCGATTTGAAACCAGAAAATCGTGAAGAGTTGATTCCCTTAATGGCGAGGGGAGCTCTACCACCTGTAAACATCATTCCGCGAAACTTTGCTGAAGGCGTGTTTCGGGGTGGGTCATCATCCAAGGACCTGTACCGTCGAATTACTCAGGGAATCGACGGGACGCCCATGCCTGCGGCTACCTTCGTTGAAGGCCAATTTGATCCCGAAGATGTATGGCACCTGATCAACTTCATCAGGTCACTCCAAACGACGGATTCATCATCCGGGTCTCCTAAAACGGCTGACCCAACCGAGGTTCCTTCCGAGGCACTGTGAGCACTGGCTCAAGCCGCTCAAATCGAGGTCACTACGAAGTTTCCTCAGGATTCGGTACCCTAGCCATAGCGGCACGTGTCACTTCGCTGAATTCGCCGCACCGATCGCTTGGAACCTCGCGTAGGCAGGGTAGGGCGTTCGTGATCATTTGCCGCCAACAGTGGGCGAACCAGGAGCGATTGAGATGAGCGAAACAAACGAAAAACGGGAAACAAAGAATTTCATTGAGCAAGCGATCGACGCGGATCTGGCGGCTGGTCGCTTTGCGAATGTTCAGACCCGGTTTCCTCCCGAGCCCAATGGATACCTTCATATCGGGCACGCAAAAAGCATTTGCCTCAACTTCGGGCTCGCTGAAAAACATTCCGGCACCTGCAACTTACGATTCGACGACACCAATCCAGCCAAAGAGGAAACCGAATATGTTGAATCAATCATGGAGGACATTCGCTGGCTGGGCTTCGAATGGGACAGCTTGCACTTTGCCAGTGACTACTTCGAACAACTTTATAGCTGGGCAGAAAAGCTAATTGAGTCAGGCGACGCCTACGTTTGCGACCTATCAAGCGAAGAAACCCGAGAGTACCGGGGCAGCTTGACCGCTCCCGGCAAAAACAGTCCCCACCGCGACAGAAGCCCGATGGAAAATCTCGACCTGTTTCGTCGCATGCGTGCCGGAGAATTCGAAGATGGCAGCAAATCCTTACGTGCCAAGATTGATATGGCTTCGCCCAATATCAATCTACGCGACCCGGTGATGTATCGCATTCTACGTGCAACGCACCACCGCACCGGTGATGACTGGTGCATCTATCCAACCTACGACTGGACACACGGACAGAGTGATTCGATTGAAGGAATAACCTTCTCGATCTGCACACTTGAATTTGAAAATCACCGTCCCCTTTATGACTGGTTCTGCGAAAAACTTGGCATTCACCATCCACGACAGATTGAATTTGCGAAGCTGAAGCTCAGCACTCTGATGATCGGGAAACGTTTCATGCTGAAACTGGTAAAGGAGGGCTACGTGGACGGTTGGGATGACCCCCGCATGCCAACGCTCTCCGGTTATCGCCGTCGTGGATACACTCCCGAATCAATTCGTAATTTCTGCTCCGACGTCGGTGTTGCAAAGTTCAACAGCACCATCGATATCATCCGGCTTGAAAGCGCTGTGCGTGAACACCTCAATCGAGTGGCACCACGCCGAATGGCAGTGCTTGACCCCGTCAAACTGACCATCATAAATTGGCCCGAGGGTCACGTTGAGATTAATGAAGCAGTCAATAACCCGGGAGAACCTGCCGAGGGGAAACGGGAGATCCCGATGTCAGGTAATCTGCTAATTGAACGCGAAGATTTCCGCGAAGAGGCACCACGAAAATTCTTTCGTCTGAAAAAGGGGGGAGCAGTTCGATTGCGTGCCGGTTTCATTGTCGACTGCCACGATGTTGTGAAAGATGATGACGGTAACGTCACTGAAATCCTATGCACTTATGACCCTGAAACCAAAAGTGGTGCCGACACGTCTGGTCGCAAGGTAAAAGGCACAATCCATTGGGTCAGCGCGGACCATGCTGAAGAATTTGAGGTACGGCTATACGATCGACTCTTCACCAACGAGAATCCCGCAGCTCCTGAGGAAGGAAAAACATTCCTCGACTACCTGAATAGCGAATCACTCAAAGTGATCACTGGATATGGCGAGCCTTGCCTTCGAACGCATACAGTTGGTGAGCGAGTTCAGTTTGAAAGATTGGGCTACTTTGTCGTAGACAAGGACAGTGAACCAGGCGGTAAGCAGGTTTTCAATCGCGTCGTCACTCTTCGCGACACATGGGGAAAGATGGAAGCCAAGGGCAAAGCTAACTGACTTAGCAGAACACAGAGTCTACAATTTCCGCAATGCTGAACCAAGCGTGTTCTCCGAATCATCTGGTTACAGGAGAGACTTCGACTCCACAAGTCACAAAGATTCGTTTGGCAGCTGTGTCAATCTCTCCGAGCTGGGCGATGCGTTTCTGGTTGATCATTTGCAAGACATTTCGAGCAGCAGCCTCGTCCAGCATCGCGTTTGCTCGTCCATAGGCAACTTGGATCCCTCGCCACGCAAGTGCCTCCAGTGGTCGCTGCAACCGCTCTAACAACTCGATCAGCACACTGATTTTCCTTACATCACGCTGCGGATTACTGGCCATCTCGTTACCGAGCCTCACTGTCTGCTCAATCAAGCCAGCTCTTTCGTTAGCCAGCTTGGCTTGATCGGATTTCCCCATCTGATTCAACGCTTCGCCTAACATTTTGTAAGCACGAAAATCGGTCTGATCGCGAAGCACCGCATGCCCCAGACTTTCCGCAGCTAGCGAAAAATCGGCCTGCTGTAACTGATATGCCCCGAGTGCAAACCAATAGTCCGAATACTGCTTGATTTCTTCCGGAGCACTGTTGATCCATTCAGGCAATCGGTCAAATTGCTTCAATAGTGCCAGCAATCGACCCTGCAACGCATACTCTGCTGGCCCTAGAACTGCTGACGAGTCATTCACTGCCTCCTGTAAAACTTCACCCGCTACAGCAAGCTGGCCCAAGCTAATTGCGTGCCTTGCCGTGCCCTCCAGACCGATCGGCTCAAACGCGTCAGTCACTGCGTCACCGGGTAAAGGACAAGACAACGATAGCAGCGATCGCAGATCCATTTCTTCCACGTTGCCCACGCGACAAAGGCGTCTCAACAATACGTTCGCCTCCACTCGGCGTCCTTGACGCATCAATAGACGGGATAGCAAACGATCGATCAAACTGGTCTCATCGACCAAACCATTCAAGATTCGATAACGTTCCTCAGCTGCTTGCCAATCACCTTGAAAAACCAGCCATTCGGCCGTCTGGCCAAGAACCGCGAGACGCGTATCAGGAAATTGAAGTGCCAAATCATCAAGCATTTTCACCGCCTGACGAAATCGACGTTTTTCTGCCAACACGCGAGCCATCAGGAAAATCGTCTGAGGATTTTCACCGTCAACTCGCCTCAGCTCCCTCACTAGCTCAAATGCAATATCCAGATCTCCGGAATCCAAAGCAGCGATGGTGCCTTCCTGCAACTTTGCGGTGTTGCTGACGGTTGACTCCTGTTCCATGAATTCTGTCGATGATGAACCAATGGCCGAATTTTTATCCACCGCCCAAGATCTGCTATCAGGTGGTGAAGCATCAGTAGGCCGCCCCGGTGAACCAGTTTGCGAAAGCTCAGAAATTTTCCGAGGAGGATCATCATTCAGACGCGTCTCATCCACGGTTGCTTCACGACTGCAACCACACATACAAGCTAGACTCGCTAATGCCATCATCATGCATCTAAGAGAAGGAGATGGCATTTCGTATTTGTCCTTGTGGCCACGGCACCGATTTCACTCGGCATCTATGTTACGTTTCCGTCTTCGTTACGTTTCCGTCTTCGTTACGCTTCAGCCTTCAGGGTGAACCCGAATCCAGTGATCATGAAAACCGGTTCCAAGACTTTCAAAGTCATACTTTGGCATGTGGCATTGAATACAGCCTTCGGTTGTCGAAACAGGGCATGAAACGTGGGCACTTTTTTCGGGCTGATGACATTCAATACAATTAGCGATGTGTTCTGTTTCACTCATGTCACTGATCGTTTGGTGCGGATTGTGGCAGGTGGTACACCGCAACGCCCCTTCTGACTCGATGAAGCACTGACTACGCAGCAAACCAACAGGTTGGAAACGAGCCAATTTGTCAGGATACTCTCGCAACTCTTTCAGAGTAATCGCTTCAGGAAGTCGGTGACAATCACCACATAACTGAATTTCAGACTCGCTATCCCACTTACTGGAACCTACAGAAAAGGGAGGCGGTTCTTTCATGGCTCTGGCTTGCCGCACATGTTCCTCGCCCGGGCCATGACATTTCTCACAATTCACATTTGCTTTCAAATCCACAATCGTCTGATCAACAACCGTGCCCGTTGTAGTATGACAATAGATACATTTTTGCATCACGTTATCTACATGCTTCATGCCAAATCGCTGCCATTCCGACTCGGGGAGCTTTAATGGCTGCCCGGGGGTTCGCCCAAGCCGATCACGATCGCTAAACCAAGATCCGCGGTGTTCATAGGCAACAGTTCCTTTCTCAGCATCTTTTGCCAAAGATAACAGGGTAATGGCATGATCCCCGGAACCAAGAGCATATTGGAGCGGAAAAGAATCATTACTACCGCCAGAAATCCGCACAGACAGCCCATCCTCACCCTGCTCGTACTCATACTGACCGTAGGGTTCACCATAGTCAAAAACACGACCGTCAAATTTCGAGACGACTTTTTCATCTGAGGCCAAAGCAAACGTGTGGGCATGCCCATGCATCCGATGCAAGTCATAGTTCTCAACATGACATTCGCGACATACTTCGCGGCCCACGTAACCATCTCTACCTTGCGGCGTCTGCGCATTCACATCAGCGACTGAACTCACAGCAGCAGTTTCCACTGCCCCCTTGGGCTCTTGTGCGACCAACTCAGTGCGTAAAAATTCATTACGCAGCACTTGCAACGCAATGACAACAAGCAGCAGAAGGACGACAAATCCTCTTTTCAACGCACTCTCCCATTCCGAGCTTCGAACCCGTAAATCATGAACATGCAGAACCCGTTATTGTTGAGAACAACCGGCAGCAGGTAACAAGCACAACCCACCTGAAGTGACATTGCATACCAACCGCGGCTACATCGCAAAACATCCAAAGGGCACCCAGTTCAACCCAATCAGCACTCGTCAACAAGCCGTAACTTCTCAGTAAACTGCTGGAAAACGCTGCTAGCGTTATCACTCTCATCCCGAACCGTGGACACAACGATTCATTATACAAGCTACTCCAGCATTCATTCCCACGAACTCTGCGTGAAAAAACCAATCGAACTCGCCCCAGTTCTTCGAATGGAAACAATTCAACACCGCGCAGCCCCAACACGCTTCACGCGGCCCACTTAATCAAACATGTTGACGATCGAAAACAGCTCTGCCTGCCCTTCGACCAACAAATATCGTTGATCAGCTTTTACGTCACGAAAGATCTGCTGCTTTCCGCTGGGCCAATGAATCACAACCTCATCCAAGCTCAAAGCATTTCCCACCCCAAAACTCAACACAGGTTCGTTGCGACAAAGAAATCCATCTCCTGCATTCAACCAGTCAGTAAGTTCGACATCTCCACTTCGAACAACTACCCGACTGCCAATTGCATCACGCTCACTAACGACACCGACAATTTCGAGTTGAAACCAATGATTTGTTGACTCTGTTCGATTTAACAACAGAGCAGATGTTTCACCAACATGAGTGACGACAAAGTCCTGCCTGCCATCGCGATCAAAGTCCAACTTCGCCAATGCCCTGCCCACATGGTCTCGTTGCCAGTAACCGGAATCATCAACAACCTCCATCAGCTCAAAACGATCGCCCCCATTGCGAAACAACTGCGCAGGTTGGAGGAAAGGTGCGTTCAAGTCGACCGCTTTTTCGATGTGTCCATTGGCAACGGCGAGATCCAGGATGCCGTCATTATCGTAATCGAGTGCTTGCGTCCCGAAACCCAGAACCGAGGCACTTGGTCTCGCGAGATCAAACTGGACATTCCTGTCTTGAAAGAAACCGTGCTCATTT
Source organism: Rhodopirellula sp. (assembly GCA_003513555.1). Classification (GTDB taxonomy): domain Bacteria; phylum Planctomycetota; class Planctomycetia; order Pirellulales; family Pirellulaceae; genus Rubripirellula. The sequence goes on from DOPG01000129.1 coordinate 64,198, forward strand.
ACAAACAAACTCACGCTTTCGTTCTGAAAATTGGTCACATGCAAATCCAACGATCCATTGCCATTCAGATCACCAGCCGCCACTCCCATTGATGCAGTGCTTCCGCCATTGAATCCATGGGCACAACCCCGGAGCATCGCTTGGTCTACCCACTGACGATCCGCTGAACTGTAGCTCCACAACTGATTAGCGTACAAATCATTGGCTACAAAAACCTGGTTGCCAGATTCGCGATCAAATCGACCAACGACAGCCCCCAAGCCTGCCCGGCCAACACCACTGTCTCCACCAACATTCTCAATCGTCCATGCGCCATCATTCGACTGAATGAAAACCCGATCCACTCCTGCCGTAAAGTCCAACGGATTCATCGATTCGAGGACTTCACCATTGCTGCCAATTTTTGGCCGACGTGGTAAGTCCTCATCATCAAGATAATTCACCTCGAATAAATCGGGGATGGCATCGCCCGTCAAGTCTCCCATAGCGATAGAGGTCGTCATGACAGTAGTGTCATCACGATCATCGAACTGTGATGAGGTAAACGTGCCATCTCCATTATTGGTCAACAAGGTATTGGCACCCAAGTTGCCGACCACAAGGTCAACAAATCCATCCTGGTTCCAATCACCCGCTGTGACTCCAATCGAATACCTGCGTTCCTCTGCACCTGCCATCGCTGTGGAGTCCTGAAGAGATTCACCTAAATTACGAAAGAGCTGATTACTCTCGTTACCACGATACTCAGGTGGATCACAACCTCCCTGCGCGAAATAGAGATCAGCCATGCCATCACAGTCATAGTCAAGAACAGCGACGGCCCCACCAATCGACTGATAAACAGCGAATCCATACTCATTAGGTAGTTTTGCCACATGGAAGGCATGATTCAGACCTATCTCGTCTGCGACATTCGTAAAACCTGCGACCTGGGGAGCACGTGACGCTCCTAAATCAAGCCGCTTTTCTCGGACAAGCAATCGTTCTTCAGGCTTGATCGCTGGCAGGGGAAACAACCCACGATTCACCCCGCACAACCGCTCCTGCTCGGACGGCATGCTCCTATTCTCGGCAAGTAATTCGCGAAACATCGCATTGAGCTGCTGCATTTCCTCGGGGGGTAATTGCTGGTAATTAGCAGCCATCAAACGCCACAAATTCGCTTCCAGTCTTCGACCTACTGCTTCCAGTTCAATTGCCAGCCGCTTCATCGCGTCAGTGTTGGGTGTGGTCGCATCGGCAATCTGGTTATTAATCCGAAGGATTCTCCTTAGGGTCTGCCATCGCTCCTGCCAGACAGCGGCTTCGCTTTTACGCCCCAGTGTCTCCAGTAAAGAACGTAACCGACCGACAGATCGCAAGTCTGTCGGATCGCGATCAAGTGCCTCGATCAAGCCACCAGCAGCAAGTTCATGCTTTCCCTGCAGCATCAAAAAAGTCCCTAAGGCTGACCAGTATTCTGAGAACTGCTGTGTCGTTTCGTTTGTAAACGCAAGCCATCGATTGAACTCTTGATCATCCTGCGCTTCCGCAGCGACACGCCCATAAAAAGCGAGCAGAGCAGGGGAGAGAAGCTCAAGAGATGCATCTTCACGCAACAAGTCCAAGGCAGCTTGATAGTCTTCTTCCATGAATAACTTTCGGGCATCAGCTGATTTTCCGATTGGGTAGTACGCTTGATCAGCGTCAGCCGTTCCTACCCCAGCAGGATCGTCATACATCGCGTCACTCAGATGCATTAACGCATGCAATTCATCACTTTTGACATTGCCTTGCAAACATAGGCGCAAGATGCACTGAGCGGCTTCATGCCGCCTACCACGACGGTTCAAAATCAACGCAAGCTTTCGATTCGCCTCCGGAGCAGCAGGATGAGCTGCCAGCAATTGCCGATACCGCTCCTCAGCTCCGTCATAACGTCCCAACTGTAAACACCAATCAGCTGATTGCCCAACCGCAGGAAAGCCCGCTTGGGGATGGTCTGCTGGAATAGTCCCCAGCAAGTCAATCGCTGATTCGAGATTCCCTAACAACCCCGTTACAGTGGCCAGTCGAAAAACTAGCTCAACATCATTTGGATCCTTCACCAACATGGACCTCAGACGCTCGGAGGCTTCCTCAAGCTTACCCTTACCCAACAGGTCCTCAACCTTGGTAATCGACGCGTCGCGATCCAGAGTCTCAATGGTGAACTCTGAATTATCGTCCCCGTCAAACGTGCCCGCGGGACCCACATCGGCATCTGAAGCATCATCAGCCTCAACAGCATGCAAACGCTCACCCACACGAATGGACGTAGTTTCAACGGAATGGTCACAACCAGAAAAAACCAAGATCAGACAGCATAAAAACACTAAGGGAGCATGCCCAAGGTTGCAGAGACTTTGACACATTGGATGACGGTATTCCTCAACAGTCGTAGGGGCCGAGATTCAGCATTTTCTCAGGAAAGAACGTCGTCTTTTGGGGGCCAAGCACAAACCCGCAAATTGTTGATACCCCAATGCTCAATGTAATCCATTTCTATCCTTTGCGACTCCATTTAGTTCACGCACAAGGCTCCAAAATACAAATCAAGGTGTTTTTTCCGCCCTCCTCAAAACGATGCCTCCAATTCGAGACTCAGAAACAGAAAGTTCCGTGGGATGAAGCTGCTGGAAATCGATTGGACGACAGGAGCTATAGCAACGAAAGAGAAAAGCTTTAATAGCTTCGATTGAAAAACTCCCAACCTGTCAAAAAAAACCTCGTCCGCTTTGCG
>DOPG01000003.1 GCA_003513555.1 Rhodopirellula sp.
CCGTGCTGCGAAGAATACCGTGACGGTTACAGACAAAAAGTGTTTGTCCTGAGCTTGAGAGGTCAAACGAGATGCCTGAGATGCCTTCGTTGAGCGGTTCCGGCGATGAGGCGGTAGTAGCAAGTTTGCCTTTTGAATAAATCGAGATTGGATTCTGATCGTTAGATGAAAACGGAGCAGCCACGAGGACCTCTTTTTTCGTCGTTGGGTCCACGTAGGCCGCAACCTGACTGTAAAACGTGTTTTGCGCCACGTTTGGCCAACTGTGGATCAAACCCGCTCGGTGCCACTTAAATGCTCCCCGAGTGGAAGCAAAAAAACCTAGGCCATTTGAGCCGCGTGCGTGATTCAATTGCACGTTTGAGAACCCAAAGGTGGGGTAGGGTTCGATGCCCCACCTGATTGTTTTTTCACCAACGGAATAGAGGCCGCCGCCAGACTGTTCAGGGAGTTTGCGAGTGGGGGTTCCCAAACCGATGGATTCGAACTCAGTGTCAGGAAAGGTTGCTACTGTCAGGTGCCCGTCCAAAAGACGGTTGTATTGCAGAGCGCTGATTCGTTGTGATTTGATTTTCAGCGTTTCTTCGACAGCAACAGGCTGCCAACCCTTTCCACCATCTGTGCTCTGAAACAGACCGTTCGATTCACCACCAGCCGCAATCATTTCAGGCTGGAAACGGTTGAAGGAGATGACTTCGCCCAGTAACACACTTGGTCCCTTGCCGTCGAAGTCAATCTGGTCACAGACAAGACGCCACGTTTTTCCCCCATCGTGGGTCATGTAAAGTCCACATTTCGACTCGTTGTCATCACAGGATCCAAGTCCCATAGCAACAATGTTTTCGTTGTCGGGGTGGACTGCCAAAGAACGCACATAAAGGCTCCCATCTTTTTTCGGCGGAAGGTTGCCATTGGCGTTTGCCCAACTGTTGCCTCCATCGCGTGACTTCAGGATGCCACTTCCGTAGGTGCGGGCGTACCAGATGTTGTGGTTGGAGGGGGCTTGGACGAAAGCGATGACACGGCCATTGAACAATGCGGCATCTTGTGGATTCACGGAATTGCGGTTGCGACTTGGCGCTGATTCTCCCTTGCTCAGCGTCACGTGGTCCATGGAGCCCTGGGCCCAAGCCCCGCCTAGGGCAGATGGTTGCTGGCGAAACGTAATGCCCGCCACACCTTTTTGCCAGGCATGTCGACTGCGTGGGCTAATCAGACACTGGCGAACCACCTGCCAGTCAATTCCGTCGACGGAACGAGAGGTTGAAAACAGCATGTCTTGCCGTTTCAGTTGAATCCAGTTCCCCGTCTCGTCGGGGTATTGGTAATCGGTGCGACGACTGCCGGCCAGGTCACCGTGACATGGAGTTCCTCGCCAGCCCTCGCCCGCCAATCGGTAGAAGCCATAAGAGTTGTAAAAGCATGGCTCAACGCCGGGTTTGAGCGTGAACATCAATCCCAGCCAACTTCGTGATTGGACGTGACCGTAAGCGGGATCTCTCCATGTTCTGGTTGGAAAGTCGAGCAGTCGACCAGTCAACGTAAAATCACCCTCCACGGGTTGATTGAGAAACCAGTGTGAGTCTCCAGTGATCTGCAGTTTCAGTTCCTCAGCGGTCTCTTGTTTCACAATCCCCAATCCGGCTCCCTGGACACCGATGATGGTTTGTTGCCAGGGTTCGATTGCAACTTGCCCCTGGCTTTGATACGGAATCCAGTTTGAATCTACGGTCCGTCTTCCTTGTTCGTATACGACTCGGGCGCGAATATCAAAATTTCCATCTGGCAGAACCGTGTTTTTCAGCTGATAGGGAGGCTGGGTCAGTTGACCCAGGATCAGATCACCACAAAAAACATCAATTCGTGATACGGTCTTGCCGCCAGAATCGACCTCTACGGTCAGGTCAACGACATTGGAGTGGTTGTTTCCGTTACTTGGGACGCATGTCGTTTTGAGTGTTGGAATTTGCGTTCCGCTCGCGGTCGTGAAGTCCATTGGTGCAAATGGTCTCAAAGGCATGTTGGGACCTTCCCACTGAATTTCACAGCGTCCGGTTTTGTTGATCCACGCTCTCTTGCCGTAGACCAGTTCAAAATGATGGGGCCCGGCCTGCAGGCCTTTGAAATATTGCCGCTTGCTTGGGTTGGGCATGAATCCGTTGTTGCCCACTAACTCGCCATCAATCCGCAGTTGACTGTTGCCTGCTGTTGCCAATTCAAAGATATAAAATCCTGTGGTGGGGACCTGCAAAGTTCCGGTGTACCTGACAGCGTATTGAGACCGCTTTTTGTCCCACATCTCGCGGGGTGGAAGTACGACTGTTGGTAGGATGCCGGAACGCACAAATCCTTCGTTCGTGTTCCACCCATCAACCGTTTTCAGGCGGGTGAGGTCAGGAATGGTGTCGAGACCAGAGTCTTCGTCGAGTTTGAATAATTCGTAGGCCAGTCCCGGACGTGAAGTGGTTGCGTTAGCCTGTTTGTTCATGCGGTTCGCGGTTGCTGCTGGTTCTCCAGCAACGACCGTGATTTCTTCTGTGGTTTCGCGATCGAAAATGTCAATCACCGTGAGGCGCACTCTCGCTGGCTGGTTGGTAGAAGTTGAAATGGTTTTGATACGCTGATGCGGTAACATCTCGGTGAATTGACTAATCGTTTTTCCATTTTGACCTAGAAGCTCAATGCGGTAACCGAGTTGAGGAACCGCTGTGTCAGGGATCGACCATTTCACCGCAATCTGTTTCCCTAGTCTGTATGCGTCAGCCTCGTTGATGGATGTGTCGCCGAACGTGGGTTGGTTAGGCTGTTTGACCGACCAGGAGGTCGACCCGGCAGATCCTGCCTGGTGCTTGACCGGTTCCTCGTAGTGAAAAACTGAATCATTTTCCAATACTGAGAATCGCGCCTGGTATTTGTTTTCCATCGTGATGGTGTCGACACTATGCCATTGCCGATTCAGGCGGCAGTAGAAACGTCGAATGTCGATGGTTCGGTCAGCGTCTTTCGCAAGTTCTTCGACAAACGTTGACCAGCCTGTGTAGCCCGTCACGGGCGCGGGTATGCGCATGACCGCACTCAGGTGCCATTTGCCGGTTTGTTGGTCCTTGATCCACCAGCCTTCGTAGCTGTAGGGGGCATTCCTGTCGGCCGGTCGCCAGACCCGTTTGCACATGGTGAACCAGACCCCGCGTCGCAGGAATGGTTTTTCTCCT
>DOPG01000006.1 GCA_003513555.1 Rhodopirellula sp.
CGCAAAGCGGACGAGGTTTTTTTTGCACTCAAATTTCCGTGAGTCCAACGTGCGAACCATCCAAGCTTTTTGCACGACAGGTGCGGATTCACATGAGAGGAGCCCGTCGAAATGCTTTGCCCGCAGCAAACTCAACTGCCTGCATCGCCTCCTTTTCGGCGCCCACCCAAGATCAGAAGGAATCCCGCGACACCCGACGCGACTGCACCAACAAGGATTGGGTACTGCGGTGCAAGACCTGCCAGTATTCCACCACCAAAGCACAGCAGCGCCGACCCAAAGACACGTACAGAATGTGCCACCCCCAACATTCGGCCCTGCGAATCGACCGAAGCTGTATTTGACAGCAGCGCTGACATGTTTGTTGTACCAATAGCCATGCAAGCTCCAATCAACGGCAGCAGAAAACACAACCATTGCCACTGTGATGGAGTGATCATGAATACCAAAAGCAGCCCCAGCGAAATTGCGCTGGCAGTGGTTATGATTCGTGGTGCCCAGCGTTTACCAATGGGCTTGATTAGCAACCACTGCGTGCAGACCATGGAAACACTTGTGTAGGACATCAGCCAACCCACCTGTGATGATGTAAACTCCCACTGCTGAACGAAGTAAACAGAATTGAACTGAAAGACAAAGTCGATACCGAGATAAAGAAAAAAGTTGACCAACAGGAGCGAACGAAATGAAGCAATGCGAAATGCATCGGCCATCTCTCGCACCCCCTTCCCAAATTCGAATCGTTGACCGGCGTTAGGTATCGGCCCTGAATTTGGAAAACGCCAGAGAATCAGCAACACGCACAAAACGCAAATTCCGGCGGCAGCGTAAAACGGAAGAGAATAGGAAGCGAAACTAAGGTATTTCTTATCGGCAAGATGCCCACCAAGGACAGGGGCAAAAACATACGCCAAGCTGCTTGCCATGTAGATCAACCCAAAACGCTGAGTCTTCTCAGCGCCAGTAGACCAATGAGCAACCTCCGCTTGTGCCAGTACAAGCAGAACTCCCGCAAAACCGATAAAGAATTGCCCGGCAATGATGATCCAAACGGTGTCCGCCTGGATTGACCATGCAATGGCGCCATTGCCCAAAGCAGTCACAGCCATGGCACCAGCAAGAACCCACTTTCGGCCATAACGATCTGAGATTTGCCCCAAAACAGGTGAACCAAAAAACTCACCGAGTCGCATCATGGACATAGCGACACCAAGTAAAAATGCGCGGGTAGCAGCACTGGTAGCGTCAGGCAATACACCATGCTCCACTGGGTGCAAGAACATCGGTGAAAGCACCGGGGACACGAGAGCACTGGCGAAGAAGCCCAGGAAAATAACGGTGTAAATCAGTGGCATCGGAACAAAGCTCGCAGCAGGAAGAGGACTTGGCAAGTTAATCATGGGTGCGACAATCATGGGTGCGACCTTCGCGAAAGCCCGCAAGACAACGTGTTGCCACTGTTGCTAAAGACCACTCCAATGATTCGCAACAACAGCTTCATGCTCATCACGCCGGTTGTAAGCGTGTGAGGATTGTAATGGGCATTGACCATCGGATCAGGCGAGCAACTGCCTGAAAACTGCGAGCCTGACAGATAGTCGTATTCCGAGGACTAGCTCTGTGTCGGGAAAATCGATTCAGCTGAGCCAGTGCATCAGCTCCTGTGGCTGCTGAGTTCGGAGCCGCAAACGGCTTCAAACAAAATCCACTTTTTTACCCACATGCCCGACCCTGTTACGCCAAACAGGAGAACGTACAATCCACACATGTTCGAACTCCGCTGCACCGTCCGAAACTGCCATGCCACACTCCAACGGCAAGAAAAGGGCCTCAGCTGCGCTGCTGGTCATCATTTTGACCGTGCAAAAGAGGGTTACTGGAGCCTCGTCCAACCGCAAGATCGCAAATCGTCCAAAGCTGGTGATGCAACCGCCGCTGTCCTGGCACGCCATCGATGGCTTCAACGTGGCAATGCAAATGAGCTCATCAACTTCCTGAAACCCTGGGTGAACCAAGGTGTCGCTTGCTCGCCTTCAAGTTCAACAAAAATCACCAACGCACCACGGATTCTGGACTTGGGATGCGGCGAGGGTTCATTTGGTCCGGCTCTGTTTGGCGAATATGCGAATAGTTATTGTGGAATTGACTTGTCCAAAAGAGCTGTCCGCTTAGCCGCCCGGGGTTGGCCAGAAGCAACGTGGGTGCTGGCAAACGCCGATCGCACTCTGCCGATCCATGACGAAAGCATCGACTGTGCTATTTCATTATTCGGACGCAGACCAGTCAGCGAACTAGCACGCATTTCAAAGCCCAACGGCAAGTGCATCATCGTCGTCCCTGCCGAAGAAGACTTAATTGAATTGCGTGAAAGAACTCAAAAGGCGGGGCACCGGCGAAGCCGATGGGAAACAATCGTCGATGAATTCAGCTCATCTGGCTATCATTTTCGAGAACACCAAACCTGGAAACAACGACTACACCTGGACCGCGATGCAATCACCGATGCACTTGCGATGACATACAGAGCAGTTAGATACTCACAACAGGTAAGGCTCGAGTCCATCTCTGAAATGCAAGTCACTCTGGCAGCCGACGTAATGCTGTTTGATCGCGTTACTTAACCTTGGTCAGCAAGTGAAAACTTGTTATTTAGCTGACGCTTTCCCAAACCGCTGTTGTTTGGCCTGCTGCCGATTGAATTTAAAGAGCAACTGGGGTGTATCACCACATTCGTAAAAATCGACAGCGACGAAGTTTGGAAAACACTTCATTGCCTGCTCACACTTGTTGAGCCGTGGCTCGAGAACGCTTGCGGCATTAGCTCGTTTCGCCAACCCAACGCCGGCTGTAGGGCGTGTCAAAAAGTGATTCAAGATCAGTAGCGAATTGGATTCGTCACCACGATTGCGTTTGAAATTGAACTCATCAATCCGTTTCACCGAGTAGTGCGTTTCCTGACAGTACTTCCATACATCGTGATACCCTGGCCAGTCACCACCACCTGAATCAGTGAACAAAACCAACCGTTTGCCCGTTTTAATCATTTCACCGATCGTTGGCCATGAACGCCCACCGGGCTGTTGATGCAACATGTCCGACAAACCAGACGCTTTGAACGCCTGCTGCACGACCGTCGCCGGAGCGTAGCACTCAAGAATCAAGGTAATGACAGTATTGGGCCACTTCTGCATGAACGCATGGATCTCTGCAAGACTGGTTTTCAGCGGCACCGAGCCCAACATCGAAGAGCCATGCAACAGAAATGGCTTGCCGTCGATCATGTGTACATCAAGCATCAAACCACGCACGCCATCATTGAGTTGACGTGTCATGCCATAAGACTGATTTGGAAACCACCATCCTTCAGCACGGTTAGACATTGCGTTATGTGTGACTAACCATGAAATGTCGCTGTACTTGGCTTGCTGGTATCCCGGAAGAGTTTCTGGTGAAAATCCATCGGGAACAGACTGCAAAGGCGTGCCTTTCCCGGTTTTCCCGGGTAACTTTGTGCCAATCTGCTTGTCAGCACCAACAGGCACGACCGGGTCCACCTCCAGAGCCTGTGATTCAGGGAATCCAATTTCCATCGCATGAAAGACAAACACGATGACCAACAACAGGCCTATAGCCCACCAGAAAAACCAGCTCGGATTAGCCTGCAGCCGAAGCATCTTGGTCGGGTGTCGCATGAACCATCACTGATGAATGTCAAAGGAAAAACAAAATGACTTGGACGGTCGTTACATTGTAGCTTGTCCAATCTCTTTTTTCGATCACCAACGCGCGCCTGCTTCCGGCAGCCCACCACCACTGCACGCTGTGCCCCAACTCGCCGCAAGTGAGCCTTGATGAACTGATTCACGGACAATGCAAGTCAACCGCTTCGAAAATTCGAAAACAAGATCGAAAATGCCACTGAACTTACCAGCCTGCCTCCTGCCCAGAAATATTTCGGCCACGATTGTTACTACGGCACTCGCGCTTTTCTTTTCGAGTTCTGCTGTTCGTGCAAACCAGCCAAACATCATCTTCATGATCGCTGACGACTTAGGTTGGGCTGATGTCCAATTCCACGGTGGCAGCGTCCCCACGCCACACTTGAATGCTCTGTTGAAATCAGGTTTGGAGTTGCAGCAGCATTACGTAGCACCAGTATGTAGTCCGACTCGTGCCGGTTTCTTGACAGGGCGTTACTGGAGCCGCTTCGGCCTGACGACACCGACCAACCAGTTGGCTTTGCCGCTGGATACAGTCACCCTCCCCAGCGTCTTGCGACAATCGGGCTACACAACCTGCCTCACCGGAAAATGGCACCTGGGCTCAGAAGCACGTTGGGGGCCGAATCACTTTGGATTTGATCACAGCTACGGCTCTCTCGCTGGTGGTGTCACCCCATGGTCGCACTTTTACAAACAGGGAGCTCACTCAGTGACTTGGCACCGCAATGGAAAACTGCTGACTGAAACCGGTCACGTCACGGACCTGGTGACCAGAGAAGCCGTCCAGTGGCTTAAGCAACAACCAAGGAATCAACCGTTTTTTCTTTATGTGCCCTTCACCGCTGTTCATCTCCCCATTCGAGAGTCAGCGAAATGGCTTGAGCGTGTTCCCCCAAGTGTTGAGGGAGACATCCCGCGACAATATGCAGCCTGCATCCTTCACCTCGATGACGCTGTTGGAAAAATTGTTAAAGCGGTAGACGACACCGGACAACGGGAAAACACACTCATCATTTTCACAAGTGACAATGGGGGATCCACCGCAGAAAACAATGACACAAAATACCCCGACGACGGATGCCCCAACGGGAGATTGCCTGGCAACAATCTGCCGCTGCGCGGAAAGAAAGGCGACTTGTATGAAGGTGGTGTTCGTGTACCAACCATTGCATCATGGCAAAGCACTATCACGGCCGGCTCAAAATCTTCCACGCCGATTCACATTGTTGACTGGATGCCAACCTTCTGCAAACTGTCCGGTGCAAACGAGCATGCCAAAACACTTAAATGGGATGGCAAGGATCTCTCGACGGTTCTGTCCGGAGAAGAAGAACTCGCTCCCCGAGTTTTGTATTCTGCTGGCACCCATTTCCGCTCGTCGTCTCTACGCAAAGGTGACTGGAAACTGATCCTTTTCCGAAACCACGTATCCAAGCATGAGCGGGCCGAGCTTTACAACATCACCAACGACCCTTCTGAAAAAGCAAACTTGGCATCAGATGAGCCTGAACTTGTGCAGGCAATGCGTGAAGCACTGAAAGCCGTTGCCAAGAATGACAAGGACTCAGTCGCATTAACCAAGCAATGAGGCCAGCGAGTTCAGTTCGTTCCAACATGCATGGAATATGCCAGACCCAACACCTACCCCTAAAAACTTGAGCATGCTTTCGTGGCAACCCTGGTGGAAAGAACCAAGCAATTGACGCAGCAATTACACAAACGTTCACGTGAAGAACCGGCACTTACCCTGCATGTCCAACCCATGAAACACTCGATCATGAATCAATCACTTTGCGTTGCAGTGATACTCTTCTCCGGAAACCTGACGACTACGGCAGGAACACGTGATTGCCTGAAGCAAACGGACAAATGGCTGACCTCGCCAGTCGGCCGACAGCATGTGGACAATGTATTGACTTACCAAGACGATGATGGCAGTTGGCCAAAAAATGTCGACACCACATCTCATCCCTTTCGAGGCCAAGGCACTGAACTAAAAGGAACGTTTGACAACGGAGCCACCGTTAATGAACTGCGTTTATTGGCTCGTGCTTACACAGCAACCCAACAACAACGCTATAAAGTATCATTCTTAAAAGGCTTGCACTGCATTCTTGACACACAATATTGGAATGGTGGGTGGCCGCAGGCTCCCCACCCCAGCGGTTACCAGAAACACATTACGTTCAACGATGGGACGATGATCGGTCTCATGCAAATATTGCGTGAAGTTTTCAGCCAAAAACAATATGCCTTTGTGAACAAAACGTTACGGAACCGTTGCCAGAAAGCATTCGAACTTGCCATCAAGTGTGTCCTTGCTTGTCAAATCAAAGTCAACGGAAAGTTGACTGCATGGTGTGCTCAGCACGATCACAAAACGCTTGTTCCCCGAGGCGCAAGATCCTACGAGCATCCCTCCATCAGTGGCAGCGAGAGCGCAGGAATCACAAGACTACTGATGAGCATTGAACAGCCATCCGAGTCTATCCAAGAGTCGGTGAGATCAGCGGTTCAATGGTTCCAAGAATCCCAAATCACAGGCATCCGAGTCAAAAAAACAAGTGATGGAGACAAACAGGTCATTCCAACGGCCCACGGCGAGCCACTGTGGGCACGTTTCTATGAAATTGACACCAATCGCCCTATCTTCAGTGGTCGCGACGGGATCATTCGATACGAACTCTCAAAGATTGAACCGGAACGACGCAATGGCTATTCATGGTATGGGAACGCGGGACAACGTGTGCTTGATGAATGGCAGGAATGCGCGTGGCGATAAAACCGACAACAAAAAGCTTCAACATCAGGATCGTATTACGGAGCATTGAATCGATGTTCCACCACTGGCTGATGCATCAAATACGGCCCGAAGTCTCCCACACCTCTAAAGCACCTTCTCTCTCACGCCACACCAATGTCGCGTTCCTGTTTACCTTGCCATGGCAACTCTTATCGCAGTTGTAAGAACACGACACAGCTATGCCGGGGATACTGCAGATTCACTCATCAAAACGGAAGCTGTTTCTGGAGAAGGGATTTGGATTGATCCACGCATCAAAATTTCGGCTCGTTTTGGCTGTTCGCCTACAAAGCCCGACTGCTATTCAGGGTGTCAATCTTTGGGACACCGTAATCAGCATGAACGGAAAGACTCTTTCCAACAGCACAGACTACGACTCAACTCGTCAGAACGCAAAAGGCAAGCCTGTGACTCTAGTTCTGCAAAGGGGAAAAAAGCAAACGAGCTACCAAGTGCCACCCATCGCATGGGGACTTTCGCTTGGCATGCGTTCAGGGAAGGTGTTGGAGTAACGACCAAGATCATGACCAACCTGCTGATCCCACATAAATCTTTTTGTGCTTGCTGATCAGCCGCAAACACCAACGCTAGTCAGTCTCACCGATTGTACTTCCGCAGGCGTTCATTTTTGTGCAGCAGTTCGATAAAATCTTCGACATCCAATCCCTTGGTAGCCGGTCGCTGACGATCGGGGTCAAGCTGACCAACGGTCAGAGGCGATGCCATCAACAGGGTTTCTTCCTGACCCAATATATCGAGCACTCTGCGCGCTAAAATCCTGCCGGCGGGTTCGGCGAGAATCCCCCCAATATGCAAATCACCGTAGATATTTTTTTTGCTTTTACCAACTGTCCCGGCAGCCTCCATCCATGTTGCGTAGAACGGTTCATGGGTCAGCAATGCATGCTGATCACAGATGCCAATTTCTGGGTACCTGGCAATCACCTCCAGAGCCCACGGATTGATAAAACGCGACATGGTTTGTTGCACTCGCCCCGGTGCTCGACCATCACGCTGCAAATCCTCTGGCCCCGGATAACCACCTGGAATCGGGGTGGTTGTCACAAACACCAACTCAGCCTTCGTTTTCCTCAACTCTGAAATCACTGCCTCGAGCCCCGCTTGGTATTCCTCCTTCGTATTCCTGGAATCCCAGTGACCAAAATTGAAGCTGATCACATCCCACTGCAACCCTGGTTGATCGTAAGCACCTAACCACTGCACGATATTCTGCACGCCTTTTCTTACGGGACCGCAATTGGTGGGTGGATGATACACATTCAACCGCCCTTTCAATGCAGCCCGCAGCGCCTTGTCATAGTTACCCGAGATTGAATCGCCGATAAACAGATAACGAAGCAAAGCTGGATCATCTTTGCCTGCTGGATCTTCGAGCAAACGCAGTGCCACTTCACTGGCATGAAAAACATCACCTTCCATATGTCCGTGCACAAACGCCTGCTGGGTAAAGGGCTGAATATCTGCTCGCTTCAAAAGCCCCATGATTCGATGCTGACCGTCATGACCCTGTGTACCAATCTGGTAAATATCATCACCTACCTTCACGTCCATGAAGCGACCGTTCTCTTGAACAAACCTCCCTGAGATCCATGGTTCCTGTTCAGTTGGCAGATGATCGGGAATAGGATCGACGTACAACTTCCCATCGAAGATTGGCTTGGAACCCTTTGCTAGGTAATCGCGCACAGCTGCAGCGTCTTGGAAATTGCGTCGGACGTACAAAACCTTGGGCAACTCAAAACGATGAACCTGATCTGCGACTTGGCAGACCACTTCACCCGACTCAAAGCCACCTTTCTGAACACGTGATTGCAGCCCAATCTTCGCATCAGCTTCAAGCAGTATTTCAATCACCCCGTCCGCATTTCGGATATAGAAATTATTGAAGTCTTGATCAATGGGCGTGATGATTCCATTGGTAACCATATCACCAGTGTACGGATCACCATACGACCGCTCTGCTGCCACCGTCACGAAATCGGCTGTCTGTCCTGGCGTCAGACCTGTGATCGATACACCGCAGACGAGGAACAGCACGCTCAAATTCGAATATTGCATTGTGTACCTTGCTTGTAATCTTGATGAAAATCGATCGTAACAGATCCACTTTACAACCTGAAAAAGGATAAAAATGAGCGGAATCGTCAACCCACAAGCAAAGTAAGAACGCACGAAATGATTCGTGGCACTCCAGCTCAAGGCCCTATTCTTTGAACAAAGCGTGAAGGCCTCCTTCACGTGCCCAGCAGGCGATAGAATAGAGAATCTGCGCCGCAACGTATTTGCCCACTAGCATGTCCCACTCGAGCCCCACCTCTCTTCGAAATCGGAAAACCTCCGATGCCAGCCACTCGCTTAACAAGAAAATCAAATTCACCCGCCCGAGCTTTCGCATGGGCATTTTTTGTCTTTGTGCCACAGGTCTTCTGCATCGGCATTGTACATGGTGGTGATACGTCGGATGATTTCTTCGAGTCCCGGGTCAGGCCAGTCTTGATCGAATATTGTCAAAACTGCCATGGCAGCAAGAAACAATCAGGTGGCCTGCGTCTGGATCATCGCGACGCATTGCTACTTGGTGGGGACACCGGCCCAGCGGCGATACCGGGCAACCCCAGAGACAGCCTACTTGTTAAGGCAGTCCGACATATAGGCAATTACGAAATGCCGCCCAAGAAGAAGTTGCCTACATCTGCGATCCGTGATCTTGAACATTGGATAAAGCTGGGCGTACCGTGGCCTTTGACACCTGCCCTACCCCGCAACGCGAACCACGGAACTGCAGGGAAGCACGCTAACAAGCACTGGGCTTTTCAACAGATTCAACAACCAGCGGTGCCTGAAATTGCGATGCCCGAAATGGCAGCATCCGAAACAATCAAACATGACGCATCCAACATCCATAACCAAGCGGCGCCAACGGTCGTCACACCCGTGGATGCATTTGTACAACGAAAACTCTCCGAACATGGACTGAACTTTTCTCCACCTGCTGACCGCCGATCACTCATCCGCCGTGTCACTTACTCACTGACTGGCTTACCTCCCACGCAGGCTGAAGTCAGCACGTACCTTAACGATCGCGCTCCCAAAGCTTACGAGCGTTTAGTGGAAAGGCTTCTGAATTCTGTTCATTACGGTGAACACTGGGCTCGCCACTGGTTGGATGTAAGCCGATATTCGGATACCAAGGGCTACGTGTACGGAAGAGAAGAGCGATTCTGGCCACATGCTTGGGCTTACCGAGACTGGGTAGTCAACTCATTCAATGATGACCTGCCGTACAACAGATTCCTGTTATTACAACTTGCAGCTGATCAAGTCCAAGACCGTCGCTCCACTGATCTTGCAGCGATGGGCTTCTTGACACTCGGGCGGCGTTTTCTGGGCGTCCGCCGCGAAATCATCGATGATCGCATCGATGTGGTATCACGAGGAATGATGGGCCTCACCGTCAGTTGCGCCCGGTGCCACGACCACAAGTTCGATCCGATCCCAGCTGCCGACTATTACTCACTTTACGGAGTTTTTGACAGCTGCATGGAAAAACTGGTCAGACTGGATGAGGATAGTCAACCAAACAAGATCAGCACGACACACAACAGTGTTGACGACAGCTTTGAAGTCGAGCTTAAAAAACGCCAGAAAAAATTATCACAACGGATGGTGACCCGGAGGGCGGAAGCCAACTCACGCGTTCGACAGCGAGTTGGTGACTATCTTTTTGCACAGTCTGAACTCGACAAATACCCAGCCAACGGATTCGACCAGATTTTCGAATCGAGTGATTTGCTTCCTGCGGTAGTAAGACGCTGGTCAACCTACTTGCGCAAAGCCTCAACACAACAGAACAAGCTCTTTTTGCCCTGGCAACTCTATTCAAACCTACCAGAAGAAAACTTTATTCAGGAGTCCGCCAAGGTCACTCAACGGATCAAGTCACAGCAAGGGGAAGCATTAAACCCACACGTTGCCGAACTGTTTCAACTTCCACCAACATCACTTCGTGATGTCTGCAATCGATACGGCAACTTGTTCCGGCAAGTCGAACAGGAATGGCAAGATCAACTCAAGCAGGCACAGGCTGACGACCAAGAATCACCAACGGGACTTACCGATCCCCATGCAGAATCACTTCGGGCCTTTCTGTACGCCGGGCAATCTCCATGCCAGATGCCAGTCAGGTCCATCATCGATTGCGAAACTTTCTTTGACTCAGGTGCCTGCACTGAGCTTTGGAAACTGCAAGGCGAAGTTGACCGATGGATCATCCAGTCAAAAAACGAGCCGTTCGCGCTAATCTTGCAGGACATCTCGAACCCGAAACAACCAAGAATATTCAGACGAGGCGATCCGCTGAAAATGGGACGCGATGTCCCACGACAATTTCTTTCCGTCCTTGCTGGTCCACATCGCCAGCCTTTTCAACAGGGCAGCGGACGCCTTGAATTGGCAAACGCCATCATTGACCCGGCCAATCCGCTTACTGCCAGGGTCATAGTCAACCGAGTCTGGATGCATCATTTTGGAAAAGGCCTGGTATCGACGCCCAGCGATTTTGGAACTCGTGCCGCGCCACCCTCTCACCCTGACCTACTGGATTGGCTGGCAACCGACTTTGTAAACAACGGATGGAGGATTAAGTCGTTACATCGCCGAATCCTACTCTCCCAAGCGTACCGGCAATCTTCATTTGGGCCCAAGGAAACGAAGCAATGGCAACTTGCCCAACAAACAAATCCTGACAACAAACTGCTTTGGAAGTTCAATTCCCAGCGTTTGGAATTCGAAGAACTACGTGACTCCATTCTGCTGGCAACTGGACAACTCGACACATCAAGGGGAGGCAAATCAACCCCACTCTTCAAGACTCCCTACCCTACAAGACGCACGTTATATGGCTTGGTAGATCGACAATATCTGCCCGGCACCCTGAGAATATTTGACTTTGCTAATCCCGACCTACATGTGCCCAAACGCAGCGAGACCACCGTCCCGCAGCAAGCGTTGTTCTTCATGAACCATCCGTGGATCCTTCAACAAGCGCGAATGCTGGCTGCGAAAATTCAACAAACAGACAGTGATGTAATGATGGGCGATCGTCGGGTCATTAACAAGCTTTTTCAGGCAGTTCTGCAACGCGCCCCGACTGAAGCAGAGTACACCGACTCACTCAAGTTGCTCACGTCGGCGATGGAAACTAGTGAAACTGTAGCAAGACCAACCCAACAAAACTGGTCTTATGGTTACGGCAAGTTTGACGAAACAAACAACACTGTCAGCCAATTCACTCCCCTACCCCACTTCAGCGGAACTGCTTGGCAAGGTGGACCCAACTTCCCTGACGTGGCACTGGGCTGGGTACAGCTAACATCCACTGGTGGTCACCCTGGAAATGACCGCCAACACGCGGCGGTTCGACGTTGGACGGCAGACAGAGAAATGAGAATCCAAATCCAAAGCAACCTCAAGCACGAACCTGAATTGGGAGACGGGATCCGCGCTTTTGTCGTCAGTTCCGACGGTCGACTCCACCACAGTGTCAACTTGCACCACAGCACTCAACAGCTCGATGTAGAAACACTTGATGTCAAACGCGGAGATCACGTCGACTTCATTGTCGACATCGGAGGTGGGCTCAACAATGATCAATACCTATGGACAACTGTGATTCAGGAAATTGACTCCGTAGAAAAGGAAACGACTTGGAATTCGGAACTGGACTTCCCCGCTCCGCTCATCGATGAGCTTGATGGATGGGAACAATTGGCCCAAGTCCTACTCTGCTCCAATGAATTTTTATTCATCGACTAGGAGGTCACTTTGAACGGGAACCTGACCAACATCGCGATGAGGCGGAACAACGATATATCGCCCACGGAATGCAATCATGTCATTTGATAAATACAAACATACCCCGACACGACGTGATCTCCTGAAACGATCAGCCCTAGGGCTAGGATCGCTGGGTTTGATGGGTCTGCTACAGGATGACCAACAACTCAATGGAGCTGAATCCGGATTGGGTTCCCCAACCTCACTTAAAGTAAAGTCGCCACACTTCCCTGGCCGCGCGAAACGGGTGATTCATTTTTTCCTCAACGGTGGACCATCCCATGTGGATACGTTTGACCCCAAGCCGGCGTTATTGAAGCACGCTGGTAAGCCACTGCCCCAAACCCTGAGAACTGAACGCAAGACCGGTGCTGCCTTTCCTTCTCCGTTTGAATTCAAACGCTATGGGGAGTCTGGCATTGAAGTGAGTGAATTATTCTCGCGAACCGCTGCGCACATCGATGACATTGCAGTGATTCGGTCCATGCATGCTCAAGTCCCCAATCATGAACCATCCTTGATGCTGATGAACTGCGGCGACTCGGTACAGTCTCGCCCAAGCCTTGGCTCATGGTTGATGTATGGCCTTGGAACTGAAAACCAGAATTTGCCAGGTTTCGTAGCAATGTGCCCAGGTGGCTTGCCAATCAAGGATAACGAAAACTGGCAATCAGCTTTTCTGCCAGGCACATTTCAAGGCACCTATATCGACTCCAAGCACACTGAATTCAAACATCTGATCGAAAACATAGAACACCCGCAAATCAAAACAGAACATCAAAGAAACCAACTTGATCTGTTGGAAAAATGGAACAAGCAACACCAACAGACGCGATTGGATGAACGTCTCAACTCCCGCATCGCATCTTACGAACTCGCTTTCCGAATGCAACGTGATGCCAAGGACGCGTTTGATACTTCAGATGAACCGGAATACATACAGAGAATGTATGGAAGTGGTGTTCACGGTCGCCAAACCCTCATCGCACGGCGACTTGTGGAGCGTGGCGTCCGTTATGTTCAGTTGTGGCACGGAGCGGGGCAACCGTGGGACAACCATGACAAAATCGAAGATAATCATCGAAGACTTGCAATGGAAATTGATCAGCCGATCGCTGCCCTGCTAACAGACTTGAAACAGCGGGGAATGCTTGATGAAACCCTAATTCTATGGGGTGGCGAATTTGGCCGCACTCCGAGTGTTGAATTAGAGGGGGGTGGAAAATCAAAACTGGGGCGTGACCACAATCACTATGGCTTCACTGTCTGGATGGCTGGCGGTGGCATCAAGGGCGGGACTGTGCACGGTGCAACAGATGAACTTGGTTTTCGCGCAGTGGAAGATCGAACCAGCGTGCATGACCTCCATGCCACCATGCTACACACACTCGGGCTTGATCATGAAAAACTGACCTATCGATACGGGGGACGCGACTTTCGGCTCACCGATGTTCATGGCCGGGTGCTGACCGAAATTCTCGCCTGAACAAGATTTGATGCATCCGGCAGAAGGCCTCGCAGCATGATCAGGATAGCACGACCGTGACATCTACCATTTTTGATATTTATCAGGGTTTAGCGTGCAGCGTACTGCCCGCCACTCGCACACCGCAGTGGCATTTATTGCGATTCATCGGCGACTGAGCACCCGCGAGGCGCACTCCCCCCGTTACCGACACACAATCTGACGCCATTGCAGCGTCCGAATACGCCCTTGTTCTAGTGGGAAAATCCGTGGTTTCGGGCACGATTTTCTTTCACGCCTGCCGTTCAAGAATGTTGCTGCTATGATTAATCGCGCGTGCGTGCTAATCTCGGCAATTCTGATGCCCCTGCCCCGACCACGGAATCTATCTGAGTCATGAATTTCTTCATCGACCGACCCGTTTTCGCATCTGCGATCGCGTTGATCATGATCATGGCGGGGGCGATCAGTATGATGGTCTTGCCAATCGCCCAGTTTCCGCCCTTGGTCCCACCACAGGTTCAGGTTTCAACCCAGTATTTGGGTGCCGGATCGGATGTGGTATCGAAAACGGTAACAACACCGCTTGAGGAGCAACTCAACGGTTCAGCTGGCATGATTTACATGTCATCCAATAGCACCAACAACGGTGAGTCGATCATCACGGTCACCTTTGACGTTGGGTTTGATCAGGACATCGGACAGATGGAGTTGCTGACGAGCAGTAACGAGGCTTTGTCGCAGTTGCCCTCAGAAGTTCAGCAGGTCGGACTGACCATCGAGAAACACTCAACCAATATGCTATTGGCCGTCAGCCTTTTGTCTCCTAACGGAACGCATGACGCGACGTTTTTGCAGAATTATGCCGACATTCATATCACTGATGCTTTATCACGCATCCCTGGGATCGCATCGGTGACCAACTTTGGTCTTAGCAAGTATGCGATGCGGATCTGGCTGGATCCAGCAAAACTAAACAACCTTGGCATGACCGCATTGGATGTGCAACAGGCAATCAAGGAGCAGAACCAGCAGGTAGCAGCAGGAAAGATTGGTCAGGCTCCTGCCCCCGAGGGACAGGCAATCGAATTCCAACTCAGCACTTTGGGCCGACTGGAGCAAGTGTCCCAATTTGAAAACATCATTGTCCGTGCAACGCCCGGCGGGTCCGTCGTCCGCATCAAGGACATTGCTCGCGTCGAACTGGGCAGTGAAGAGTACGACTGGGGAACCCAGTTGAATCGAAAACCGACGGCCACGATCATCGTATTCCAATTGGCAGATGCCAATGGCTTGCAGATCAAGAAAGAACTTGAAAAGACCATGGATGGCCTCGCGGATCATTTTCCAGAGGACATGGAATGGGTCGTCAGATACGACACCACCGAATTCATTACCGATTCAGTGCATGAAGTGCTAGTCACTTTATTGCAAGCGATTGGGTTAGTGATTCTGGTCGTCTTCATCTTTCTACAGAATGTCCGCGCGACATTGATTCCGACAATCGCAGTCCCGGTAGCCTTGATTGGTACATTTGCCTTCATGTTGATTTTCGGTTTTTCCATCAACACATTGAGTCTGCTTGGCATGGTACTGGCGGTCGCATTGGTGGTCGATGATGCCATTGTGGTGGTTGAGAATGTGATGCGCCGCCTTGATGAAGGGGGCAAAGACATGCACCAGGTCACCAAGGAGGCACTGGCTGAAGTGCGTGGGCCGATCATTGCGACTACTTTGGTGCTGATGGCTGTCTTTGTACCGGTATCGTTCATCCCAGGCATGACTGGCCAACTGTACAACCAGTTTTCGCTGACCATCGCCATGGCTGTGGGACTTTCGGGCATCAATTCGCTAACACTAAGTCCGGCTTTGTGTGCAGTGTTACTGAAACCGGGCAGTGGCAAAAAGAACTTCCTGTTCCGTGCTTTCAATGCTGGTTTCAATCGACTTTCCACAGGCTATGCACAAGCAGTGCGATGGATGTCGAAACTTTGGTACCTGACCATGGCCGCGTTTGCCGGCTTATGTGCCCTGATGGTGTACCTGTTTGCCATAACGCCAACGGGTTTCGTACCCGAAGAGGATCAGGGCTATGTGATGGCAATCGCCAACCTGCCCAACGGTGCAACGATCGCGAGAACTCGTGAAATCATGGACCAAGTCAGCAATGTGGCTTTGGCGACAGAAGGGGTGGCCGATGTGGTGGAAGTCTCAGGGTACAACATCATCGACTCAGTCAAACAACCCTACGCTGGATTCGCGTTCGTCGTATTAAAGCCATGGGGTGAACGCACAACACCTCAGACCCAGCTTAAAGCGATCATCAAATCGCTGAATGAAAAGATGGCAGCCATTACTGGAGCGGAAGTAAAAATTGCCAACGCTCCAGCGATCCCCGGACTCGGATCGACCGGCGGTTTCACATTCGAAATCCAAGACCTGAACGATCGTGGTGTGACCGCACTCAGCGAAGCGAGCAATAGTTTCATCAAGGCTGCTCGTGAACGTCCAGAACTGGCGGGTGTCTACACCACCTTTGATGATGCCGTGCCGCAGCGATACCTTGATGTTGATCGCACGAAAGCAAAAATTCACAGTGTCTCAATATCTGAACTGTTCGCCACCCTGCAAATTAACCTCGGTTCACTCTACGTGAATGAGTTCAACAAGTACGGCAAAGTGTACCGGGTTTACCTTCAGGCAGAAGAAGATGCACGCTCCGACGTCGATGACATCGGGCGTCTGAAGGTGCGGAACAAGGAAGGAGACATGATCGACCTGAATGCTTTTATTAAGGTCGAGCCGCTGGTGGGTCCGTATAACATCCCGCATTACGATCAATACAAATCAGTCGCGGTGAATGGTGGCAACGCCCCGGGCTACAGTTCCGGTCAGGCAATCAAAGCCATGGAAGATTTGGCAAACAATGAATTGTCAGATGGGTTCGGCTTCCAGTGGACCGGCATCACTTATCAACAATTGAAAGCCGGCAATCTCGCTCCGATGATTTTCGCCCTGTCGCTGGTGTTCGTCTTCCTCGTTCTGGCCGCACAATACGAGAGCTGGACGATGCCCATTATGGTGCTGATGGGTGTTCCGCTGGGATTACTGGGAGCAGCAGGCGCGTTGACTGTCCGAGGCCTTGATTTGGATGTCTACGGGCAAATTGGCTTGGTCATGCTGATTGGCTTGACCGCAAAGAACGGGATTTTGATTGTTGAATTTGCCGCCGAGCAACGACGCAATGGAGCAACGATCCTCGAGGCCGCTATGGAAGCTTCCAGAGTGCGTTTACGTCCGATCCTGATGACCGCACTCGCATTCATTATCGGCTTGGTTCCACTAGTGATCGCGACCGGCGCCGGAGCGAACTCACGCCGGTCGCTGGGAACAACCGTGGTTGGTGGGCTCGCCGTCGCGACCGTCCTGATCATCTTTGTGCCGATTTTTTACTACACAATTCAGCACATGCGTGAATGGACGATGAAATCGCGAAAACCACTCAAAGCTGACCCCGAATCCGAAACCACTCCATGATTGAGATTGGATGAGCAAGGTGTTTGAAAATACTCCTGTTGATACAACCCTGATTCCTGTGCAACGTGCTTGCACTGGACCACAACGCGCTTGCACTGGACCACAACGTGCTTGCACTGGACCACAACGTTCAGCACTGTACGCTGTGATCTTCGCACTCGCGGCTACTTTGGGTTGCGAAAGCAAGCCGACCACGAAACCTGCCCCCCCCCCTCCTCAAGTGTCCGTTGCTGAGGTTTCGCAAGCTACCGTGCCCATCATTTATCCGTTCAGCGGCACAGTTCAAGCGGTCAAATACATCGACATCATTCCTCGTGTCACCGGTTATATAACCGAGCGAAAATTCGTCGAGGGAAGCATTGTCAAGAAAGACCAATTGCTTTACGTGATTGACCCACGGCCATTCAAGGCTGCGTTGGACAGTGCTCAGGCCAACCTGACTCGCAGTGAGGCACAATTGACACTCTGGACCGGCGAAGTAAAAAGATACACCGATCTTGCCAAACAGGGTGCCGGCTCTGAGCAGCAGAAAGAAGAGGCTGTCGCGAAAGAGGCTGAAACCAAGGCCGATATTGAACAGGACAAAGCCAATCTTGAAACAGCAAAGCTGAACCTCGAATACACGAACCTGACTGCGCCATTTGAGGGACGAATTCAAAACACCAAAAGAAACATCGGCCAACTTGTAGACGCTGAATCGACAGTCCTGACTTCGCTCGTGCAGATCGATCCCATCTACGTCGAATTCAAAGTTACCCGCAATGAATTGTTCGAAATGCAGAATCTAACCAGTGGCGAACTCACCGGTAAGACGACAGACATTGCGAATATCAAGTTCAAGGTAACGCTGCCAAACGGAAAGGAATACGGCCACGAGGGAACCCTCGACTACATGAGTTCCGAGATCAATCCTGCGACCGATACCTTGATGGTGCGGGGAATCATTGCGAACCCGGAAGATAAATCGAATTCAGAATCACTGATCTCAGGACAGTATGTGCCCGTCCAGGTCATTTTGGGCGAGACCCCCAACTCGCTTCTGGTACCGAAGGCAGCCTTGGTTGAATCACAACTTGGCCAGCAGATTTATGTTGTGAACAGTTCGAACGAGGTCGAAATTCGCACCGTGACTGTTGGCACTCTGTATCAGGAACAATACGTCATCACTGCGGGCGTGAAACTTGGCGAAACGGTGATTGTCGAAGGGACTCAAAAA
The DNA here is from genome assembly GCA_003513555.1 of Rhodopirellula sp. Classification (GTDB taxonomy): domain Bacteria; phylum Planctomycetota; class Planctomycetia; order Pirellulales; family Pirellulaceae; genus Rubripirellula. Next base: position 18,600 of record DOPG01000006.1, read on the forward strand.
GTTCGTGCTGGCATGAAGGTGAACGTTGTGACTCCCAGCGCGGCGACGCCCGAACCTGCTAAACCTGCAAGCAAACCAGCTGAAACGCCCGCAGCGAATCCGCCCGAAGAACCTGCCACCGATGCAGAAGCAAAACGCTGACCATTTAGCGACTCGGCCGCAATCCAAACAACGCCGCAACGCCAAGTGAATACGGCACACGTTGGGAGTCAGAACGCAGCAGACGTGAATCTGACAGAAAAAACAAGCGGTGGATTCAAGCGTCAGGCGGATACAGTAGAATACAGTAAGCGATCATTGTGACTTCCCACCGCTTGATTGTGTTGACGCAACTGCAGAACAGCCCCACCCCCACCGCGAAATCCTATGCATTCGAATCCTCGAATATCTCATTTGACACTTCTACTATTCAGCATACTCGTCATCAGGCCCCTGCTGCGTCCAACTGACACATGTGCCGAAGAAGCACAAACGACCAAGCCGCCGAACATTGTGTTTTTCTTTACGGATGACCAAACGACCAGCACGCTGGGATGCTATGGAAACCCTGTTGTTCAGACCCCAAACATCGATGCGTTGGCTCGGGAAGGCACGAGATTCGATAACGCTTGTGTGAGTCACTCCATCTGCTGGGTCAGTCGCACCACCATCCTCAGCGGGCTGACCGGCCGCAGTTTTGGAACAGCTAGCAATCCTGACACCGCGACTCCTGCAGCTGTCGAAACCTTGTACAGCGATTTGCTACGAGAGAAGGGTTATCGCACCGGCTATTTCGGAAAGTGGCACGCCAAAATGCCGCGCAAATTCAAACGCGAAGATCACTTCGATGAATTTGAGGCCATTGGACGCAATCCTTTCTACAAAAAGCAACCCGACGGTAGTCTTCGTCACGAGACAGAAGTGATCGTGGATCGCGGAATCAACTTCATTCAGTCTCAACCCAAAAACAAGCCATTTGCATTGAACATGTGGTTCAATGCTTGCCATGCAGAAGATAGTGATCGCAGGCCAGGTATCGGGCATTTCCCATGGCCACGGGCTGTCGACGGAATGTACGACGATATTGTGATTGCTCCGCCAAGGTTGAATGCCCCGGGAATCTTTTATGCGCTCCCAGATTTCCTGAAGACCACGATCAATCGCGAACGTTTCTTCTGGCGTTGGAATACCGACGAAAAGTACCAGACCAATATTCGAGCCTATTACCGCATGGTAAGCGGCATCGATGGTGCGATTGGCCGCTTCATGAAGGCCCTTGAAGCTGCCGGCTTGGCCGAGAATACAATCATCGTCTATTCCGCCGACAACGGTTACCACATGGGGAATCGAGGCTTGGCTGGAAAGTGGTCTCATTTTGAAGAAGCACTTCGCGTTCCCCTGATCATCCATGATCCGCGTGTGAAACCTGCCCAGCGTGGACAAGTGACCGAAGCTACGGCGCTGAATCTGGATTTACCGGCTACGTTTCTGGACTGGGCAGGTATTCAAATCCCTGACCGCTATCAAGGCCAAAGTTTGCAGCCAATTGTGAACGGCAATCAACCTGATGGTTGGAGAAAAGAAACTTTTCATGAGCACTTTGCCGTCCGCAATCGCATCCCAGCCTTCGAAGGGCTACGGAATGAAAACTACAAGTACGTTCGCTACTTTGATCATGAAAACCACGAATTCCTTCACGACCTGAAGAATGATCCTGACGAATTGACGAACCTGGCCAACGACCCTGATTACGCAGGGGTACTTGAGGCTATGCGACAACGCACGACTGAAAAAGTGAATGCATATGGTGGGCCGCTGGATCCCGTCGCAAACCTCAGTCAATCGACGGCCCCCATGCCAACGGCTTCGGCCAATAATGCGGGCCGCGTCAATGAGGAAGGCTTCATGAAAGTATTCGACGGTAAAACCCTGCGTCAATGGTCAGGTGACACCAGGTACTGGTCGGTCAAGGACGGGGCTATTACTGGAACCACCGATGGTTCATTGAAGATGAATCGCTTCTTGACTTGGAAGGGATCAACCATTCGCAACTTTGACCTGCGTGTCAAAGTGAAAGTCACAGCAGGGGGAAACAGTGGCATCCAATACCGTGGAACCTCTCGGCCTGACCTCGGGCTGGACGTCGTGACTGGTTATCAATGTGATGTTGTCGCAGACAACGTGCAGTACAACGGAATGCTCTACGAAGAAAAGGGACGACGCATTCTTGCTCGGACGGGCAAACAAGTAATCATCGACCCGCAAGGCAAAGGTTGGATTACCGACACGTGGGACGTCCCTGATGCCGCCCCCGATGAGTGGCACGATTACCGCGTTCTTGTTGAGGGCAATCATCACCGTCACTGGATCGATGGAACCAAAACAGTGGACGTCGTTGACCTGGATGAGGCCGGAAGAAAGCTAGAAGGCGTGCTGGCAGTTCAGGTGCACGTGGGTCCTGCAATGACGATTCAATATAAAGATTTCGAGATCAAGAACTTGCCCGATGAACTTCCGCTGCAAACCGCGGCAGACCACCCCATCCCGGACGATGCAATCGGGGTTCGCCCACAGGGCCGAGTGCCCAAGGGATGGGCTCCCCCGATTTATGGTCAACAAAAAAAGTAATTGCTGTCATTTAGAATCTATCCAACGAAAATGATGCAGCTCTCAGCTAAAAAAGCTGCAGTAGCCGATCAATGACCGCTTGCTTTTGCAACGTAGTCAACTCGGTTTTCCTTTCAGAAACGTGCTCCCAAAAGACCTCGCAACTGGATCAACGCAATGTTTTACGGGAATTCCCAAACATTGCATGAACGTCAGCCGGGCGGCAGTCAAGCGGTTTCGGAATTGACAGTACAGACCTCGTTACGGTATTCCCGCACGTAAGGTTTTCCATAGGGACACGAGGTTCGGCAAGCATCATGACGGATCGAGACGAAGTCAAACGACGCTGGCTTCGGCAAGATGAACGACGACACATCCGCAACTTACCCCGTTGGGCCAAGGTTCGGATCGAAAAGAAAGCAGCGAAGTGGCTGGGCAAGGCATGCAAAGTTTCCGTGCCGCTATTTTGGGGGCAGGAGATGTCGGTCGTCTTTCCTGAGTTTGTGTCGGGGCGTCTGGGAAAGTTTGGTTACTTTGAGGACGATGTCACCTCAATGTTCATCGATTGTCTCGATCCCGGCATGACGTTTTATGATGTTGGTTCACATTATGGTTATTTCAGTCTACTGGCTTCGTCTCTTGTAGGGCCCAAAGGTCAGGTGTTCGCATTTGAACCGACGGCAGCGAGTTACGAAGTTTTGACAGAAAATGCTGCGAGACGCGACAACATCACGTGTTGCAAAGTTGCGGCGTACCGCGAGACTGGCCCACTAGCCTTTATCGAACAACCCGTTGGCCGCAGCAGCCTTAACTTCGTGATTGGAGAGGGCTATGAGCCTGGTCCCGCCGATCACATGGCCCGCGAAACCACCGTTCCCGCAGTCAAGCTGGACGATTTTGCCTACCAACACGGTGAACCTGATTTCATAAAAATCGACACCGAAGGCGCTGAGATCCCAGTGCTCGAGGGCATGATCGACACCATCCATCGGTGTCATCCAACGATTGTTCTTGAGATGGGAGATCATGTCTGCTCTTCGACGGGCAATGGCCTGAGTCGGCGCAATGTAGATTTCCTGTTAGGCCATGGTTACGAAATCTTCGAATACCGCGACCGTGATCGCCATCGGCATGTGCCACGTGACAGCTATTCCTATACCAACCTTCTGTTTCGGCATCCCACCCGAATGACACGTCCGCGAAGCTCGAAATAGTAATCGCTCGGTGACTTGATTCACATTCACCGATGCGGGCTGCCTGCCATCACAACACGCTTCACTCTTTGAATAGCATCTCACCGTCCTTCAACGAACTCATTCTCACCCAAAAGCTTCAGCATGGTTTCCGCGAATGCTTTCCCGACCAGGATAAAAAATCGTCAGACCAAACCACTGGTTGGTCGAATTCCAAAACAGTGGACGTCGTCCCCTTGGCTCCCAGACATGCAAGCACCAGGTTGGGGTCGGTCACAGGCTGGAAACATTCTTTTCCGTAAAGATCTCGCAGCATGATGAGGTCAGCGATGATGATACTGATTTTAAACAACTCAGGCCGAACAGGGCAGCATTCAAGCATTGGTAAATGCAGTGGATTTTCTGCCGAATACCTGCGCCTTTGCGAACTTATTCCCGCGTAGGTTGTTGAAGAGCCTAACAGGGCGAACGTTTTTGCAAGGATTTCCCTCGGTGAAACCTCATCACCTCTTGCGGGGGGCCTGACTTGGGGAGGACACCGAATCTCGTCTATGATCTTGTTTCGGTGCCACCCCACTCACGTCATCTTTTCCGTCAAAAATGAGTCATGGCACTGACTGCAAAGAGTGTGTGACCGGAAATCGAGAGAAAACCCACTGCAAAACGTCATTACAGCGGTGATCGTTTGACACAGAATGTTGCTAACCCTTCTGTGCAGTTGTAGCCGCAGCATCCAATCAACCTCTTTAGAAAAGGGTGAGAACCGATGAGCCATCAAAATGATTTTTCAGCTGAAATGACCTCCGCCATTTCATCGGTTTGGGGTCGCCTTGCAAAAACGCCAATCGTCCGTGGTGAGGGATCATGGGTATACGATATCGATGGTCGTTCCTACCTCGATTTCACAAGCGGGATTGGCGTCACTGCTACGGGTCATTGCCATCCGTTGGTTGTGCAGGCTGTCCAAGAACAAGCCTCCAAACTTTTGTTTGGACAAATGAACTGCATGCTGCCAGAAAAGACAATTGAGTACTCTCGCGCCATTCGTGAAGTCACTCCGAATTCCATCGACACCTTCTTCTTTTCCAACAGTGGTTCAGAGGCAGTCGAAGGAGCAATCAAACTGGCAAAGGTTTCCACAGGCCGTCCTAATGTGATTGCATTTCAAGGCGGATTTCATGGCCGTACGGCCATGACAATGGCCTTGACCAGCAGCAAAGGAATCTATCGCGAAGGATACCAGCCTTTACCATCAGGTGTGTTCTTTTCATCTTTCCCGAATGCATTTCGAGATCAGTGTGATCCCGACTTCGCAGTCAGAACTGCGTTGGCAGACCTTGAGCGTCTGCTAAAAACACAAACGATGCCATCGGAAACAGCGGCCATGCTGATTGAGCCAGTGCTTGGTGAGGGTGGCTACCTACCAACCCCCACAGCGTTTCTTCAGGGTTTGCGAGACGTCTGTGACCGCACGGGTATCCTGTTAATCGTGGATGAGATTCAATCTGGATTTGCTCGAAGTGGTCACATGTGGGCTCACGAATCGAGTGAAGTTCGCCCTGACATCCTTATCATGGCAAAGGGAATCGCTAGTGGTTTACCCATGTCAGCCATCGGCGCCTCAGGCGAACTGATGTCCAAGTGGCAACCTGGTTCGCATGGCGGCACCTATGGTGGTGGATCGCCTTTGGCAATGGCTGCGGGCCTAGCCACTTTGCAAGTGATCCGCGAAGAAGATTTAATCGAGAATGCGAGTCGTGAGGGAGAATACCTGTCGAATCGTCTTCGTGAGTGCCTATCCCGCTTACCACACCGCACGGACGTCCGGGGACCGGGACTCATGATTGGTGTCGAACTGATCGGTGAGCATGGGCCTGACAAGGAATTCGTTACCAATTTGCAACATGAATGCCTCCACCGAGGATTGATGCTGCTGACCTGCGGCATCGGCGGAAACGTGATTCGATGGATTCCCCCCGTGAATGTGAGTCGCAATGAGATTGATGAAGCAATGGATATCTTTGATCAGAGCCTGAACTCCGTCATGGAAAAACGGAAAACCTTTGCACTGACATCATGATCTCCAACCGTTGAATTGAGGTCGCCCCAGGGTTGACGTCAATTTGTAATACCAACAGAGACACGCCTTGGCGATTGCATCGCCAAGATGTGTCTTTCTTTTTTAAATGTTCAAAAAAATGAATGAACGACCACAATTACAAAAAGCCATCGGCAAGCTCGGTTTTTTTTCACTTGCTTTTGGCTCCATGATTGGGGTGGGTTGGTTAACCGGAGTAAAAGGCTGGCTAGGCGATGCTGGACCCGTAGGCGCGATTCTGGCATTTTTATTGGGCGGTACTCTGATGTTGGCGATCGGATTTTGCTACGCCAAAGTCATGCAAATGCTTCCCGTTTCTGGTGGAGAAGTAGCGTATGCGTACAAAGCGTTTGGGACAGGAGAATCATTTCTGATTGGGTGGTTCCTGACGTTCGGCTATCTTTCCGTTTCAGCCTTTGAAGCGGTTTCGATTGGGATTGTGGTGTCCTATTTGGTGCCGTTCGATCATTGGCCCCTGTATAAGATTGATGGCACAACCGTTTATCTGTCACACCTGCTACTGGCTGTTGGATTGACCACCTTGATCGCGTTCTTAAATTTCCGCGGCGTTGGTATGGCCACCATCTTTCAGTCAATACTTACTTCATTGCTGGTACTCTGCACAGCTGCGTTTGTCATCGCAGGAATTACAAATGGAAGCCTTAGCAATCTGGAACCAATGTTCGGCGGTGCAGAAGGCAAAAACGGCTTCACTGGCGTGTTAGCGGTATTTGTCACGGTTCCGTTTTGGTTTGTCGGCTTTGACACAATACCGCAAGCGGCAGAGGAACGGACCGATAAAGTATCAGCAAACAAACTGGGACAGGTTCTATTATGGTCCATTGTCGGAGCCACATTTTTCTATGCCGCTGTCATTCTTTCGGTTGCGATGGTGACCCCTTTAGGAAGCCTTGAGGGTGCGGCACTTCCGACTGCTGCTGCCTTTGAAAAAGCCTTTGAGTCACCTCTGCTAGCGCAACTTGTTCTGTTCGTAGCCCTGATCGGCCTTTTGACTAGCTGGAATGGTTTCTTTCTATCTGGGACGCGTGTCCTGTTTGCCATGGGGCGAGGTCACATCATTCATCCGGCCTTGGGCCGCCCACACGCCCGGTTCGGAACCCCGGCATCGGCAATCTTATTTGCAGCCCTCGTCACCATTGCCGGAACTTTTCTTGGGAAACCTGCAGTACTGGTTTTAGTTAACGTCGGCTCCGTGTGCATTGCTCTGGCATTTTTTGGGGTAACACTGTCACTATCTGCCATTCTGCTTCGCAGTGGTAAATCAATTTCCCTGTTCACTTGGATGCTAATCAGTATTGCAATGCTGGGATCGCTCCTGATTCTGCTAGTCATGCTGATTCCCGGTAGCCCGGCAGCCTTTCCCTTCGATGCTTGGGAGTGGCCAATTCTTGCGGTTTTGGCGGCCCTTGGCGGCGTTGTCTGGGTACTGTCGCGTCGACAGCGTGGCAGCATCACCGAAGAGGAACGAACGCGTTTGATCCTCGATGAACAGAATCCCGAAAAAGCGATGCTTTAATCGTCCCCAGCGTTTGACGCGTGGCTAGCAACGTACCCTACAAGCGGGTCAAAGAAATATAAAACAGCCCCAGTACACAGGCCACCCACTCAGCGACGACGACTCGACAAAGAAGCCAGCATATCGGCAAGCTTGTGTTTCCCGCGTTTCAGCAATCCCTCCACAGCGGCCTGTGTGACTGCCAAGCGACCTGCGATGGAGTTCTGCGAGCGATTCTCTAGAAACCGCATTTTCAGTGCTTCGCGTTGATTCTCCGGTAAATCTTCCAATGCTTTATGAAGTGCTTGCGCTTTCTCTTTTCTTACCACCTGTACACTGGGCGAGGTAACCTTACCCGGAACAGCCTTGATAAAATCAACACCTGATTGCTCGGAGGTGGCTTCGACCTTTTTAAGATCACCTCCTCTTTTCTTTCGTTCAAATCGCCGAATCGCATCTAACAGACGATTGTCGGCAATTCGGTAACACCAAGAGTAAAACGAAGCCCCAGCTTGGGGAGAAAATGAAGACAAATCCCGGTGGATATCAAACAGAACATCTTGCAGAACATCTTCTGCACTGAAGCTACCCCGATGCTTCTGGGGCATTTTGTCCTCAATGTGCCGTTCCAACCTGTCTGCAACATGGAGCAGCAGTTCGCGAGAAGCCTGCTCGTCACCTGACTGAGCAAGCTTCAACAGCCCCATATGTTCCGGAGCTTCATGCTCGACTGCATCACGCTCTGATGTTTCATGTTCGGGCATTTCATTTGTCATGGCAATCACCACAAGTATCAGAAAGGGACTGCTAACATTATACCTGCAATCGGATTCAGCCAAGTGCTCGTAAAGTGAATTCAAATTCTGTCAATAAGAACGGGTCATTGCCCGCCACGTGTAAATCAGTCACGCAATCCAACGCCATGAAAAACAACAATTCAGAACGGGGACTTATCTGGATTCAGGCTGATTACTTATCAACCCACTTCCTGGGAGTTCTTTTTCAGCAACCTTCATAAGAATGCTTAGATCCAAGGGGATGCAGGAAATTTCTCCTATGGTGGTACAAAAACACCACGCTCCAGCAGGATCAATCACAATGGAATCGATGGGAGTAGAATGAAGATTCCACTCGATGGGCGATGAAAGGATGAACGCATCGCCCATGATTTTCCAACATCGAATCATGCCGCTTTCATGGCCTGAAACCAGCCATTTTCCATCAGTTGAGAACTCCAATCGGGTCGCTGGATCACTTGTTCCGCTTTGTACGGGATTTGGCAGAATTGCCCCGGTAGAAACCTGCCATGTATCAAAGCCCTCGCGATTGCTGCGAACCAGCCATTGATTGTCAGGACTGATTGCCATGACGGCAGGGGCACCACCAGACATACCAACACGCCTGGGGTTTTCAAGTTTCATTGGCTTATCAGCGGGTTGTTCGGAGTGAACATACCCCCAAGCAGCTTTACCCGCATCGTCTTTGTTATCGGTTCGTGCAAACTTACCCACGGCGACCGAAACACGCCGATAGCCGACTCTCCCATTCGGTGGAGGCGTGCTCACCATCGCCCAACATTGTCCCTTCTGGCTCGGCAGCAATGTCATCGAATTCTCATTGGCTCCCATCTGAACGTAGCCAGGTTTTGTGTAGCCACCCTCATCGGTCTGACGCAACAAAAAGACGCGACCATCATCGTTTGGGAAAACCGTTTCACATTGACTGTTGATAAGTTTACGTTTTTCCGGGGCAAGCGACGAAAGGTTGATTTTCTCTTCTTTACGAGTGGCAGGATCCCAGATCCTCAAGACCCTCCCAACCCCAACGGCAGCCATACAATGACCACTTCCAACGAAGCTCAGTTCCGAAGTGGGATCAACTTCGTTAATCACCCACGGTGTTTTACGAATATTTCTCAGGTTGTAAAAATAAACACGTGACTTTTGCTGCAAGCATAGCCACTGCTCATCCGAACTGATGAAAGCCTTTTCTGCTTTGATTTGCATTTTTCTGAAGAGCCGTCTATTCATGCCCTTCACTTGATAAACACTGACATCACGCTTCCCGTCTATCGTTACGAGCCAAGAGCCAGTGATGGAAAACTGAACTACATCTTGCTGTGGATACCTCAGGCCTACTGCTTCCCAGACATCCCAATTCCCGACGCTCGGTGCGTTCGGAATTCCGGGGTGCACGCGGAAACCCAATGCTTCGTCCAGCATCGCAACACCTTTCCCATCAGCGATAAACTGAACTCGAGGTGAACCCTTTGGAGTCGACCAGGACTTCTGTTTCCAAAAGAGGTCAATATCCGATTCACGCAGTTTCCAGGATGAAAACCTCCCAGCCTGATCCATGAAGATTAGCGCATCGCCACTGGAACTACTGTGAATCGATACAATCTTCTCCCCCGATGACGCCAGAATCTTTCCATCAACAGGTGCATTTTCCGCAGAGAGATTTCCCGTCTCGCTCACTGTGTTCTCTGGCGCCGGACTGCGCAACTGGACTTCTGTTCCAAATGCAATCGCAAGACTCCGGCGGGTACCAAGCCAGCAAAATGCTCCAACCTCGGCCTCCCCCTTGGAGAACTCATTCCGACGAATCGCTTCTCCATTTTCAATGCGATAATGGAAAACAGAACGACTGCTGGCTACCGCGATATCACGTCCACCTGCATCGGTTCGAATGCCCCGCCCGGGATCTCCAGCCAACGTGATTCCTTCAGTGTTCTCTGTTTGCTTTGCCAGATCCATGAAATGCCAACACTGTCCAGCAGATGTCCTTGTACTCGCACACATCCACTCACATTGCTGATTTACAAAACAGGCTTCAACGTCCTCAACTTCTGGCAAATTCACGCTCCAATGCTGTCGCTCAACATCAATCAAACCTGCTTCCCAACTTTCAATCACCAACTCGCGATTTTTCTCATCCCAGTAACAAACGCGATTCATGACAGAATCTGTTTTCTGGGTTGCACTCACTGGCTCCAATGGGATCAAACGGCAATGAGGTTCGGCCACCTGTCTCCACTTTATTTCATGACTGTCCAAATTGAACACCACGTGAACAGCGCATGGTTCATCGACCATACGCATCATGAACTCTCCCTCTCCAGCCAACGGAAAAAATTCCTTCACTGGCCCATCCATCGGCAGATCGAATTTGTGCGTGGCGAAATCAATAGGTTTTCTATCCGAACTCCAACACGAGACACAACCTTGATCATCCAAGATCCAGACGTCTTCTGACCAGTTCGGAAAGCAACACTGTGTGACCGCCAGGGGGATTGCTAACGACCTTGCTGAACGAGTTGAGTCCCACAGGCTGGTGGCCGTCGGATCTGCTACATCACCCATGTATGCAAGTATAAGACTGGCATCATCATTCATTGAAAATCGATCGACAACTGTCCTGAGCCGACATCGGCGTATTCGCGAGCCTGAGCCAGCGATGACATTTTCAGCATTCGTATCG
>DOPG01000344.1:0-2025 GCA_003513555.1 Rhodopirellula sp.
AAAAAGGGCGACTCCCTGTTGAAGTGAACTTTCTCGGTTTCGGTGATCATCGGCAGAATCCTGTGTACGAAGACGAAATAATCGCCAACTGAAGTCGCTGACACCTCGACTTTCCCGCAGTCTGGGAACGAATCATTAGATATGCGGAACTGGCTGCCCCCGCCTACCAGTACCAAACCGCCAAAAATCTGACACCATATGCCCTTACCACGCCGCGGTGGCTATTCTCTGCATGGTCGAGTTTCGCTCCTCGCCACGCGACCTGCTTTCCAAAATTGAATAACTCACTAAGGGCGAGCCGTACCACCTGCTTCAAGGGCGCGTGTCGGCAAAACGTCGAGTCGCTTCACGCGTTCCCTACCCGCTAACGATCTTGGAAATTACCCAACCAGATGTGACAGACACGCCCGAGACACGTTCTCGTTACCCGCGAATTCCTTTCATCCCAGATTGAGGCGATCGAGCCCACCCCCAACATGTCTGATTTTTTTGATTACTCACACACGGTCGCCGCAGACGAAATTGACGCTCAGGGACACGTTCACAATCTGAGGTATTTACAATGGACCCTCTGGGCAGCGGGAGCCCATAGCCGGGCCGGTGGGTGGGACAGCAAGAAAGCTTTGGAGCAGAAACTGGGCTGGGTCGTCAGAAACCACGATATCACTTATCGCGCGGCTGCCATGGAAGGTGACGCAATTACAATTCGAACGTGGGTGTCTGATATTGCAAGGTTTGCGTCGCTGCGAAAATACTTGATCTGCAGATCAGCAGATGAAACAATCCTTGCAAAAGTGGAGACGCGGTGGGTCTACGTCGATCTTTCCAAACCCAAAGTGATCGCAATTCCGGAAGATTTAAAGACGCAGCTCTTTGTCTGTAACCCCGCTCCCAAGCCACCGTGGGTAATGAATCAATGACGCCAACAGACCCCATTCAGTCCAGTACTGATAATCGTACCGACAAGAACAAGATGGTAGACAAGCCACCTGATGCGAACCGGGAGCGATGGCTCCTGATCTTCCTTCGCTTGATTGGCGTAATCGCGCTCTTTGCGTTTCTGGCTTCTGTGATGCCCACTGCATGGATCATCCGAATTTCAGAAGAACTAGGTTTCGAACCCTTCCCAGATTCGCCGTTAACTTTTTATCTCGCAAGGAATCTTTCGCTTTTATATGGGTTTGTGGGGGCCACGCTTCTCATCATCGCGAGTGACCTTCCCCGCTATCGACCACTGGTTCGCTATGCCGCCATCGGGACACTGCTATTCAGCGGATTGCAACTCGTGGTTGATGGGATGTCCGGCTTACCCTGGTGGTGGACATGGGGCGAGTCAGGCTCAACCCTCGTGGGTGGACTTATGCTGTACTGGATTCAAAGACCAGAAAAACAGCCGGAATTCGCATCAAGAAAACGACCAGTGGACAGCAACGCAGCTCATAGCTAGTGGTGGTGACCGAAGTGCTTGATTAACTTCCGCAGACGTGCAATGGATTCTTCGGTTTGATGCTGCTTCAGATATGGCGGAATCTGAGTGAGGAAATCCTCAGGCAAGCCCTTTTGCTTCAAGAAAGCGGTTAACTTCGTTACTTGTTCATCTCTGTACGACTCGGCCGCATGGTACGCCGCCACTCCCAAGATACGATCAGCAAGTTGCATCACCAGACGCCGCCACAGTTGGGCTTCGTCGGCATCAGGCCCGATTTCCACCACTCGATTTTGCTGTTGCTTGAGGGCCAGAACTACGTCATCGCGCCACCGTTGGCCGCCAGTTTCCAACAGATCGTCAACCGTTGCTGACTCAGGTTGGGTTTGTTCGAATTCACTGCCCACAACCGTTTCTTGTTCGATCTCTTCCACCACTTGTTCCAACACATGCTGAAAGATCGCATCCACCGTCGCCTCCCACATCGCCGCTGGTTTCAGTGGTGGCTGATCGGTCAACAATGCAGTTGCCACCTGTTCCATCAACCAAACCTTCTGTTCGGGCTCCCACTGATCAAACCAATCAATCCCATACACCCG
>DOPG01000344.1:2225-10119 GCA_003513555.1 Rhodopirellula sp.
CCCATACACCCGACATTCCTGAGCAGCATCTGTTTGATCTGCGTCAGTTTGAGATGCCATCAAAGCCACACGATCGGATAGCATCGCCCCAACCGCTCGGCAAAACAAGCGAGCCTCATCGCTCCCAAGACGACGCTCGCCGTCCACTGTTACCCACATACTGCGTCCCGCTCCATATCACTGGACCGATGAATTCCAACTCTTGGAGGTGAAATCGCACATGCCGCCAACAGGGCAATCGCAGGGATCGCCGGTGCCCTCATTCGAATGTTACTCCAGTAGACAGCATGAACGGCAGTCAGCGTGACAAATAGTGTCAGCACGGGTAACCAGTTCGACGTCCACAGGTTGCTTCTCAGCCGATAACAGCCGACGAACATGGCAACATACAGACCACAACTATAAATCCCAACCATCGCCACAAGCCACGACGCGCGTCCGTCCAAAGCATGTGGAAATGGACTCCAAAGCCTGCAAATCCGCACACCCGCTGCCCAAAGAAACATCGCGGGCTGACGACCGATCACTGCCTTTGCTGATTCATAAGCAAGCAAGTCATCGGAATGCTCGGTCACAGTCTTGATAACCGCCGGATCCTGCACTCTGCGAGGCCCTTCCCAGCGCCGCTGCCAGAATTCCTCGTTCCTTGGATCTCCATCGTAACGATGGGAATAAGCCACCTGAAACGATGCAGAATCCCATGTTCCATCCTTAGAGCCGGACTGCAGATAATCATAAAACGATGGATTGTTACCAAGCAGTAGTGTGTATCCTCCATGCGTCGTGGCCCACACCGGATGTCCCACGGACCGCACATTGCGCCACACCCAACCACCCACCACAACAAAAAGCACGCTCAAAACAACCAAACTCGGCATCGCTGCATTTATGAGTCGCTGTTTCCAGGCCAGCTTTGAAAAGTGAGCAAAACCGAAGACTTCAAAAAGGAATGAAGTCGAGACCAAGAGGATGGCCCATGCAATGAAGGTGGGACGAACGAGAAAGGCGAGACTTAACACCCCCCCAAGCACAACGGCGAATACAAGCCCGTTGATTCGTGTCCGATAGGCAGCCCACCACCAGAAGACGATGCAAACCAGAGTCGTAGCGAATGTTTCCGTCATCACCACAGTTGATTGCTTGAGCAACAAAGGGTCAATCAAAACCAAGATCGCAGCTAAGCTTGGTCCCCAAAGCCCAGTCAATCCCCGATGCCCAGTCGTTGCCCGAACCGCCGTGCCTTGCCGAATCCCACCGTCTCGTGGAAGCATAGACAGACCTGCCAAATAGGTGAACAATACCGCGACGGCCCCCAACAAGGTGTGGAGTGACGCCACCGCTGCATTGGGCAGATGCTGGTCAACCAGGAATAATGACAACAGAGTGGGATAAAGAGGTGGCCGAAAAGCAGTAGCCACGATCTCTCCGCTTGCCGCAGTCAACCCGAACATCCCGGTCACCCCAACTGTTTCTGCGATTGCCCGATAGGCATCAGGATCTGCAGCATATTGATCCAAGCTACGCCAACAAACAGCCCCTCGGACGAACAGCGCACAGACAACCAGCAACAAACCCACTTGAACCACGCTGGAATTCAACATTCCCACGGCCCTAGCGTCGCATTCATTCGCATCCGCAGTCACAACAAAACCTTTTCAAATTGACTTCACAGCATCCGGACAACCACCGATCACCGAGCCACGGGGGCGAATCGACCAGATCTGGCTGGACTCGGTCATTCGCATCGAAACTGATCGCTACACGCTGGGCACTCTTCGTAATCGGGCTGGTGCTGTTCGGTTTGGCATATCCGGCAGCACAGCAAATCCGTTTCGAACGCTCCATCGCAGCAATGTTTCCTGCTGACGATCCTGCTTATCTTGCCTATCGCAAATTACAGGACCAGTTTGGCGGCAACGCCGTGGTCATGCTCGTGTATCAGGATAACGAATTAACCGCCGATGCGGGTATCGAACGAAACCGAATCATGACGGAAAAGGTTGCCGCGATCCCCGGTGTCAAAGGCGTTCTATCGCCATCAGTACTCAATGCAGCAATCTCGAAACTGCAACCTCTTTCGATTCTCAATCGAGCACCGACGCTATTCCGACAGGGCAACAGAATAGCGGAAGGCCTTGACGAGCTTTTTGCTGGCTACACGCATTCGAAGGACCATTCCCATGCAGCGGTAGTGGCCATCCTCGAACCTGGTTATCCGCCACAAACGATTGAGCAGTTAAAAAACTACACTGAACGAGTGCAGGACTCGATGCTGGCTGTCGCAGCAGAAACAACAAATTCAAGCCCCCCCGTCATCAATCAGGCATTTTTGGTCGGCGAGCCCATCCTCGTCCATGATGGCTTTGAACTCATCAAGCAAGACGGTAATCAACTGGCAGTCACAACGGTGATTCTCCTGTCCATGGTAGTGTTTCTGTCGCTTTTAGACCTGCGTTTTGTAGCCTTGTCCATGCTATTAATTCTATGGTCAACGGTGCTCACACAAGCTTGCATGGTTTGGATTGGCAGCAGTCTGTCTCTGGTTTCGACGATCCTGACGGCAATCATCACCGTCATTTCAGTGACAGCAGTGCTCCATCTGGGTGTCCGTTTTCGCAACTCGCAAAATCGCGGACATGGGCAAAGCAGAGCGGCAACCGAGGCAATTGCATTATTGGTGATGCCTATTCTCTGGACGTGTATGACTGATGCAGCTGGCTTCGCCGCTCTCTCGGTTTCGCAGATTCTACCCATCCGTGAGTTTGGGATCATGATTGCCATTTCCGCAATCGCTGTCTGCCTGGCAATCATGCTTTTCTCACCCGCGTTAATGATGCTACCGACGTTTCGATTTCACGCCCGGCTTGATCAACAACAACAGCGACTATCCCGCAACTTGCGTCGGCGTTGCATTCGTCTGGCCGATGCATCGATACGGGCACCTCGCAAATGCGTTGCCACTGCCGGCGTGATGGTCGTGATCGCAGTCATTGGTATGGGAAGATCCCAAACAGAAACGAGTTTTCTGAATAACTTTGATCGGGGTAGCAGTGTTGTCTCAGCTTATCAAGAAGTTGAAACAGAATTTGGCGGCGCGGGAGTCTGGGACATCATCCTCGACGCCCCAACGGAGTTGAATAGTGCCTACTTGGAACAAGTTCGCCTGTTGGAGCAAGACCTCCGTGCGATCAAAATCGACGATGAAGGACTCACCAAAGTCCTCAGCCTCGCCGACGCAGATGAAGTAGCGAGCAGATCAGCCGTGTCAGCTCTGCTATCTCCCTCATCACGACTCTCTGCCATGTCGGTTGTCATGCCTGTTTTCTACGATGCGTTATTGAGCCAGCCTACCGAGGACAAGCGTCACCTCCGCATCATGCTACGCAGCCGAGAACAACTCGACGCAACTGCTAAAACCGCAATGATCAAAGAAGTGCAAAGAGTGGTGCAACAACATGTCAACAGCCAGGCCTGGCAAAAAGTCACAAAGACGTCCCAAATTGCCAGCGACTCAAGAGCTGCAGATCAAATTACTGATAACGTCCCCCACACACTCTCAGACATGAAGACAGGGCAGGTCACGGGATACTACGTCATCATGGCCGATTTGATCAACCAATTAGTAAAAGATCAATGGAGATGCTTTGCAACGTCAAGCGTTCTGATCCTGTTGCTGCTGTGGCTAGCCACAGGAAGCATGCGTCTCGCTCTGGTTGCGTTAGTTCCCAACATTCTGCCGGTGTTCCTCGTGCTCGCGTTGGTCGGGATCACGGGCGGAAAAATCAACATGGGTGCAGCGATGATCGCAGCCGTTTCAGTGGGCCTATCGATCGACGGCTCCGTTCACTTCCTTGCCGGTTATCAGCGCACGCGGCGGCGAAAGCACAACGCTCAAACATCATCACGACACGCCTCAGGCAGGACGGGCGTCCCGATTTTGCTGGCAACTGCGGCGCTCATGGTTGGGTTTGGCGTGATGTCAACCAGCGACTTTGTGCCGACCGCAACTTTTGGAGCACTCGTGGCCTCGACATTGGCCATCGGAACCATCGTGAACTTAACCTTACTGCCCGCTTTTGTCGTCTGGGCGGCACCAGATGAATCAGCTTGAATTCCAGCGCAGGCAACCGCGAACTTCGCCCATTCCCATTACCAATACACGCTTGTCTGCATGCCCGCTCATGCCATTGTGCACGCGGACTCAAGCAGTGGAAATGTCTGCCCAACCCACGTGCTGCACCTGACTGCATTTGCCACATTTGATACGACGCCCCAAGGACTCAGGTTGAATACGAACCATTGCAGCGCAGCTCTCGCACTTGAACCTCAGAACATGCTCAGCAGAAACCAGAGCATCAAGTTTCTCTTTGTCCAAGTCGGGAAAACTAATATCAATCGCAAGTAAGGTAGTCAACAAGGACTCGGTTAACTGCCCTGCATCTGCAAGTCGATCAGCCAAGCACCGAACACTCTCTTCGAACACATTGCGTACCAGACGTCCATTACCAAAATGCCGATCCCGCTCCTGATACAGATGATGGAATCCAACGAGCAGACGGTATCGGGCGTCACTTGGAATTGCATACTCATTCTGCACGCACAAGTGTTCAAAGATCTGACCGAGCTGCAATGGTGTGTAGTCGTCAAACTCGATGGTTGTATTAACGCGTGAGGAAAGGCCTGGATTCGAGCGAATCAATTGCTTCATTTCATTACTGTAACCCGCCAAAATCACAGCGACCGACTCACGATCATCCTCCATCCGCTTTAGCAGACACTGAACCGCTTCACGACCATAAGCATCATCACCTGAAGCATCGACAAGACTGTACGCCTCGTCAATGAACAGAATCCCGTTCAACGCAGAATCACATAGTTCGTTGGTCTTGGGGGCGGTTTGTCCGGCGTACTCGGCAACCAATCCACTGCGATCTGTTTCAACCACGTGCCCGCTATTCAGCGTTCCTAGAGCACCGAGAATTTGTCCCACGATGCGCGCAACCGTTGTTTTACCGGTTCCTGGGTTTCCCACGAACGACATGTGCAGGCTCATCGGCATGGTACTCAAACCAGCAGCACGCCGCTGTCCCTGCAAACGCAAAAAGTTGGTGTAACTCTTAACGCGATCCTTCACACTATCCAAACCGATCAATTCATCAAGTTCTTTCATCGCAGCGGCAAGCCGTTGCTCTCGTTCGGCCTCGGAAACAGGCTCAGGCTGCTCCACCTTGCCATCTTTTTGCTGCTTCGTTTTACTCTGCTTCGCTGTATCACTTTTCTTTGCAGTAGCGCGATTCCCTTTTTTTTCCGACGGTGCAAGCGGGGCTAACACTGACTGGGGATCTGCGGGATACAACGCCATATCAATCTCGCGTTGCAGGGTGTGCAGCGCAACAGACTCTTCATCAAGTAGCTGACCGTCACACTTCGCGACCAAGTTCGCCAGACGCATGACAATGGTTTCAACATGGGATTTACTGTCCGCGAGTGGTTCGTACCGGACGAACGGAGCCACGAGCGCCTCCCACTTCAACAAATCGGCCTGCTGAAATAATTCAGTTGCCGCTTCACGAAGCTCGTTGCCTCGCAATTGCTGGTCCCACAAATGCTCAATCATGGCCGCAGCCACTTTCTTTTCGGGAGCACTCCACCGATTATCGGCCCGAACAACCGTTACATAAACCTTGATGAGCAAACCACGGTGCAGGTCGTCCATCAGTTCCACGAAGTTCTCACCGTCACCCTCCAGCAAGGTGGGAAAACGTCGTACCATCCACGTGCCACACTGCTTGTACAGCTTCCCACAATCACGCACCACACGGCGGAGCATGCCAATCAAACGTGTATCGTCAAGGTCGTTCATACTGCCGCGAAAAACAATTGTCGTGAGTCAGAATTGCATAAGTCTAACTGGAAAAGTGCTCCCATGACGAGATGCCACCCCCGCCAAGGGCCACAAAACTGGAACACTTCCGCTGATAATCCCCAAGAGCCCAACGATACCCAATTCCATCGCGGTTCAGAAACAGGCACTCGGCGACGCAAACTTCATGTCTCTCCGAATCATCAGCTTTGCCGATCGCAAAGCTGTAGCCACAATGATGCACGAAGCCATCAGCCCTGTATCGGTGACAGAAGAGAGTCACTTATTGAATGCAATCACAGCTAGTCGCCACGTTCCAGATTGCCCAAACTGCAAACGTTAGCTCGATCATTTACTGATCAAATCGAGTGCTGGTAAAACCTAGGCCGTGCCTATACGCTTACTGACAAATTCACTCTTTCAAGCTCCTGCCTCTCCGTCAGGGAAGCAGGAGCACCCTCCCAACGCCATCACGCGGGCACGTCCGTGTGATCGGAAACCAACATCAGGATGTCGGAAGATCGGTTTCCCATCTCAATGCCAGCGGGGGCTCCATCACGAGGCCGCGTGTCTGACACCGCCGCGTCTCCCTGTTGCAGTACATTTGCCCGCTGTTGCAATGCCTGTAGTGTTTCCAACACACGAAAACCACCCACCTGCGCAGTCACGTCACAAAAAGCGTCAGCAGAGAACGCTTTCAAAATTCTCGCACGCTCTGTCTCTACAGTACGCTGTGATACAGCCAAACGCGTTGCGATCGTTTTGTTTGGCATACCGGTAGCAGCCAGTTCCAAAACATGAGTTTGACGCTCAGTTAGCCCTCGCAGCGCCTGCTGCACTCTTTCATGCTGCTGTGTCAGGTTACGAACAGCGCGATGACGACGAACAGCATACCGGAGGTACTCCTCAAGCACGTTCATCGCTACGGGTCTGTGAAGTACAGCCAAAGCACCTAGCTGAAAGCCAAACGCAGTCTGCGGATCTTCATCCTCGTCGGCAATCAAGATGATGGGTACCTCCGTTGTTTTGTACAACAGTTGTTGCCGCCACTGCTCGAACTCGTCTCGGCCAGACCGCACATCATAAACAAGGCAGGAGGGAGCAGCATTGGGAGCCGTCGTCAGCAACTCATCAACCGTGGTTGAAAACCGGACTTCAACGCCAAGTCGTTCAGCGACAGCTTGATAGGCTGCGCGAGATCCGGCATCTCGATCGACGATGTAGATCACGGCCGGCGTGGTATCAAAATGTATGGACATGATTCCTGCCAAGTTTGCGAGTAATAAGTCAATCTGGTCACTCATAAACACGCAAACCGCGGCGGATCTCCGCAGCTTTTTTGACGATTATTTTTTCTGAGGCGGAAACATTACTGCGTTCGCCCAAAACAACGGAAAGCAGAACACCCGGCAGACGGCACCCAAGCGACCCCCTCACAAGCGACTCAAGCGGCCACTACCTGCCACACTGTCATTGCCTATCAAATGTGGAAGACACTTGCCTTCGGGTAGCATGAGGAAATCCTCAGGGTGATATGCGTGCCTTGCTTGTCCCGGGAGTACCACCGACATGAACCCAATCCCACCATGAACATCTACACGAGTCCCGATTTTTTTTCGGTGGGAATAACGCTTCACCAGCAAACCGCAGTATGGCAATACCATCCGGTCTTCGCTCAGTGCTTGCACGCCAAACTTATATTCTTAACCGCAACTTGACTCTCAAAAACAAATCGCTGCCTCTGCAATGAACGTGCGATTTCATCCATCGGCTCCGAGGCTTCACCGGGTGACCTGTTCAAAATCACAGAATCCTTCCAGCATGATGCCAACCCCATAGCGAAGCTGCGCAGCTCACATTTTTCTTCTTGGCAATCGGGTTGAATCTGTACGGTAATGTTTTCCAACCTAAGAATTGAGTTCACCTTCATCTGGTGCTTCGTCCACCATTCCGGACGCATGCGTCAGGTCTTCGCCCCGCGCAATCACGACCAAACCACTGTCAGTCACAGTAAAACCTCGTTCACGGTCA
>DOPG01000344.1:10397-22341 GCA_003513555.1 Rhodopirellula sp.
ATCACACGTCGTAGGTGACACCTTCTCCCCACCTCAACACCATCAAAAAGAATACTGTCTTCTACAGAAGCGTAACTATTGATCCTGACGTTTGGCCCCAGCACGCTTCTGGCGGCACTGCCTCCACTGACAATAGCCCCTTGGCATACGATGGAGTCGAGTGCCTCACCACGACGATGGTTTGACTTGGCTTCACTACCAAACACAAATTTTGGTGGTGGCAACATTGGCTGAAAAGCTCGCATGGGCCACTGTTGGTCATAGAGATTCAAGAGGGGATCAACGCGAATCAAATCCATCGTCGCATCATAGTAGGCGTCGATCGTACCCACGTCTCGCCAATAGGCGTCTACTTTCCGGTTCTCATCGAGGAATGGAAAAGCACAAACTTGATAGTCTTTGATAGCCGCGGGGATGATATTTTTTCCAAAATCGTGATCACTATCATCAACCGTCGCATCGTCGCACAATTGCTCGTAAAGAAAATTGGCATTGAAAACGTAAATTCCCATCGACGCCAGACACGCGTCAGGATCTTCTGCTAGCCCTATCGGGTCATCGGGTTTTTCTTGAAAGCCGATCACGCGGTGCGTCTCATCAGTTTGCATGACTCCGAACTGACGCGCTTCCGAACGGCTGACGCGCAGCGCACCGATCGTGACATCGGCCCCCATCTTGCGATGAAACTCGACCATTGGTCCATAATTCATTTTGTAGATATGATCGCCGGCCAGAACCACGACATCTTTGGGCTGCTCACGCTCGATGGCGTAGATATTTTGGTATACCGCATCAGCCGTTCCCTGGTACCAATTATCAGTGAACCGCTGCTGCGGCGGAACAACATCGATAAACTCACCCAACTCACGGCAAAAATAGCCTCGCCATGCAAGATTAATGTGACGATCCAGCGACTGTGCCTTGTATTGCGTCAACACCAACAGACGTCGCATGCCGCTGTTGAGACAATTGCTCAAAACAAAGTCAACGATACGGTACAAACCACCGAAGGGAACGGCAGGTTTCGCACGGTCTCTCGTCAAAGGCTCCAATCTCGAACCTCTTCCGCCTGCCAATATCACCGTCAATGTGTCTCGCATGCCTTCGTACTCCCTGCCGTCAGCGTAGGTGCCAACCGTGCAAAGTTGCCACCCCATTCAAACACGCAATCCCACTCGGTCCGAACGTAGTTTCAAGCCTAGCAGATACCGAAGATGGCTGCTTCAACAAACTTCAGAGTCTTTTCTCCACGCGTGTGAAACTGGGCAAGAGACCAAGTGACTGATTCAAACCACTGTCCCGGCAAACACGAAAACCCGCTGCTCCCGGTAACTTTCCGCCTCGTCAGCCGAAAGGGACATACAAGCGACTCGCCAGATTTGTAATAATGATCCAGTGGGTGTTCCACGACTTGTGTCGGGACGGGCTGCGAAAAAAATTGCAGATTGACTGATTCACGGCACCCTTTATCGATCGCCAAACCTGTTTCTGAAAAGCAACTGAGAGTTACCACGGAGTTACCGGCATGACTAAAACCTTGATACACGCTGGCATAGCACTCACCACCATGATCGCGGGTTCACTCGTTACGACATTGATTTTTATCCTGCCCACCGGATTGCGTCGTCCGGTTCAGGCGCAAAATAGAAACCTGGCCGCCATCGATGCACGCCCTCCGATCGTGAATTCAGAAAATCTTCAGCACGCACAAAATCTCTCGGATGCCTTTCACAACGTAGCCGAGGCGCTGCGTCCATGCGTAGTCAGTATCAGCACGAAACAGTTCGTGGTGGACCCACGAATGAACCGCGTCCCCCCTCAATTTCGATGGCAGTTTGGTCCGCGCGAACAAAACGGCATGGGTAGCGGTGTTATCGTTCGCTCTGACGGTTACATTCTTACCAACAATCATGTCATCGAAGGAGCTGACTCTCTGACGGTTGAACTGTCGGACGGGCAAACCGTTGCGGGCACCGTGGTGGGTGCCGATCCCCAGACAGATCTGGCTGTGGTCAAAATTGATGCGCCAGACTTGCGCGCAGCAGCTTTTGGTGATTCCGAGACCACGCGGGTCGGAGACTGGGTATTGGCCATCGGCAGCCCCTTCGGCCTCGATCAGACCGTCACTGCCGGCATTATCAGTGGAAAGAATCGAGTTCAAGCGATCATTGCTGACGGTGATGGATTTGAAGACTTCCTGCAAACTGACGCCGCCATCAATCCCGGCAATTCGGGAGGCCCTCTGGTCAACCTGCGCGGCGAGCTCATCGGTATCAACACGGCCATTTTGTCTCAAAGCGGAGCCAGCGCGGGCATCGGTTTTGCGATCCCCGTTTCCATGGCTCAACCAGTCCTCCAGTCGATCATCCGAAATGGCGAGGTCCGCCGCGGCTTTCTTGGTGCCCAGGTCGTGGATGTTTCAGCTCAGCTGGCGCAACGTTATGACCTGCGGGTCCGCAGTGGAGCGTTTGTGGCAACCGTGCTACCCGAACAGTCAGCTGATCGTGCGGGCCTGAAAGTTGGTGATGTGGTCACACGGATCGATGGCCGCCTTTGTACAGGTGGAACCCAGCTTCGCAATTACGTCGCGAATCGGCCTCCCGGAACGACCTTAAAAATGGAAATCAATCGAAACGGACAAAATATCCAACTTCAAGTCCAGCTCACCGAACGCACCGACGAAGCGATGGCGCGATTCCGGCCAGACCGCAATAACTTTGGTTCTGAGCTAGTACCGGTGACACCGGACACTCAGCGACAATATGGATATCGTGGCCTTCAAAGCGGTTTGATTGTGACCAGTGTTGAAGAGGGAAGCCTCGCCGACCAAGCCGACCTCGAAGTGGGTGACGTGATTGAATCAGTCGGCGGCCTGCGAATACGAACCGTCGACCAGCTTGCCGAGATTCTGGTGGAAGCCAAACGTGGTGGTCAGTCCGTCCGAATGATTGTCCGGCGTGGTCGTGAGCGTTTGACCCTTCTCATTCGCTAAGCCGACAAGCAATCTCCGGCAATACTGGTCATGGGGCACCAAGGGCAGCCGGAAAGGCAGAAATATACACTCAGGTCAACACAGAGAGAAGTTATCAAACCCGAGTGCAGTAGCCACACTGCAGTAGTCAGACTGCAGTCACCATGCTTCAGTCACGCTGAGAAGGAGTAAAGATTACGCAAAGCGTGCGGCGACTTCCGGGTATGGGCCAGCCCCACTCTTTCGATAGATTTCTAATTTTCACAGAATCATGTGTCGCACTCGGTTGTAGCAGCGTGGGATACCGTTACATTCGAGGGCATGACCACGACAGCCAAAAAACTACCGACGATCCGCCAATTACCAGCCAACCTGATCAATCAGATTGCTGCGGGCGAAGTCATCGAACGGCCGGCCTCGGTCGTCAAGGAATTGCTGGAAAACAGCATCGATGCGGGAGCCCGCCGTATTGAAGTCACGATTGCTGGTGGCGGTAGCGAACTGATCCGCATCAGCGATGATGGTTGTGGCATGACCCCCGAGCAACTACCGCTGGCGGTTTCCAGCCATGCAACCAGTAAACTGCCTGACGACGAGTCGTTATTTCACGTCGCAACTTTGGGTTTCCGTGGTGAGGCGATCGCTTCGATCGGCAGTGTGTCACACTTGACGATCCGTAGTCGGACCGAATCGGAAGATAGTGGCTCGGAACTTGCAGTCCGTGGCGGCGTCATCGAATCCCCCGTGCCATGTGGATGCCCGACTGGGACCGTGATGGAAGTCCGCAATTTGTTCTTCAACACTCCGGTGCGACACCGTTTCCTAAAGACAGCGCAAACCGAGCGTGGTCACATTGTCGAGGCGTTTACGAGGCTTGCGCTCGCTAATCCGCAAATACATTTCGTGCTCACCAACAACGACAAACAACTCTACGACCTTCCCGTGACAGAGCGTTGGGCGGCAAGGATCGAAGCATTCTTTGGGGCTGAAGTTTCGGAGTCATTGATCCCCATCAACAGTGACGATGGGCAAATCAAAATCAGCGGCTATGTATGTGACCCGTCAGTCAGTCGTGGGAATAATCGCATGCAATATCTGTTTCTCAATGGGAGACACATTCGCGATCGCGCGTTGCAGCACGCTTTGGGTGAGTCTTATCGCGGCATGTTGATGGTCGGTCGGCACCCCGTGTGTTTTTTGCGGATGGACATGCCCGCGGACATGATCGATGTCAACGTCCATCCATCCAAACTTGAAGTCCGCTTCACCGACGGAGGCCGGATTTACAGCCGTCTGCTGCAGTCACTGCGGCATCAGTTCCTGACCACCAATTTGACTCAACGTGTGGGACCACCTGAACCGATCAAAGACGACAGTGAACTCAGGAAGCAACCGTCCAGCGAATTGGGACTTCCTGTTTCTGTTGAGCAGCAACAACGGCAAGCCGTGATTGACTGGGCGCGTACCGGCCAAACCAACAACGACCATGCCAACCGTGATGGACAACTAGGTGGAACCCCCGCATTTCAACCGTTCCCAGGAAATAACTCTATCCTTAACCCAGCTGGGGCCAATGCTACTGGCACCACCAACACTGACATGGCAAGCGGGGCCACACCCCCCCCGAAGGAACAGGCACCGTGGGACAGCACTGGCGCTAGTCAAGCGAACACGCTTCCCCCAAATCCCGAAGCAGACCAGCCCAGCGTTTGCTACTTGGGCTTTCAGGTGCACAACCGCTATCTCGTGACGCAAGACGAATCTGGGATGGTTGTGATTGATCAACATGCACTGCACGAACGTGTACTCTACGAACGCGTCTGCGCGAAAGTCCTGTCGGAAAATGCGTCTCTTGAATCTCAACGCTTGCTCGTACCTGAGCCAGTATCTTTGACACCTGCTGAACGAACGGCAGCTCTCGAAGTCAAAGAAACTCTTGCTCGGATTGGAATCGAAATTGACGAATTCGGCGGCGAAACCATCTTGATTCATTCTTATCCTGCGATGTTACCCAAGACGTCACCGGGAGACATGCTGCGTACCCTGCTGGAATCGGTCATCTCAGCTGGCAAGCAACCAGACCCCAAAGACTTGTTGAATCATTTACTGTCAACCATCGCTTGCAAAGCTGCAGTGAAGGCCGGTGATCCGCTGAACTCGCAGGAAATCACCAGCTTACTGGAGCAGAAAGATCTGTATCACGAAACACACCATTGCCCTCACGGACGCCCCACTGCTTTATTTTTCAGTCGCGATGAACTTGATCGCATGTTCGGGCGTCTCGGCCCGCGAGCACGCAGTTAGGGTGAAGCTCAGCCTGTCCGAACGTGTGCAGAGCGTTAGCTAACAACATCTCGCTGAATCGAGCGATGATGGGGTTGACGGTCCTAGGGAAGTTGCAGACATCAGCACAGTGACACCGACACCATCCCGAATTGGGACCGAATTCGCATTGCACGGCGGCAACTGATATTCTGTCAGCTGTCCGATACATGCCGGCAGCACTGTGTTCAAAGAGTTCCTAAACCCGTGGCACCCTGAGTCGCAGTGGCGTTTTCGATCGTCATGGAGCAACCTCGCATGAGGTCCTGATGGCCGCCCACAGAGCGGCTCCAGAGCCGCCGAATCTCCAGTGATCCGCCGAACAAACAGAGACAGATCCCGAATCATCGCTCGCTATCCGTACATTTACTTTTATCCTCTAACTCGCCAGAACATTTTTATGCGGCATCCCATTTTCCTTGCCAGCGTTTTCTCAGCTTTTGCCATCGGCATTCTCAATTCCCAAGATGCAACGGCGCAACATGACCCAGGTCGCGACGCCATGAAATTGCTGGTGCAGGAAAAATTCAAAGCGGGGCAAGAGCGACTTGCCAAACCACCTAAGTCCCAAAACAGCCCCATCAGCGAAGCCGAACGCAATTTTGTACTCGCGATCCTTAACTGCAAGCAAGACAGTCAGGCAGAGGCGGTCAGTCACCTGCAAAAGGCCGTCGAACTTGGTCTGCCGATTGAACGCATTCTTGCTGGGCCTCGAACTCTATTCGAACCCCTTAAAAATGACCCAGCCTACGCTGCATGGTTGTCCGGCCTCGCAAAGCCACTGCTTCATGGCCCCATGCTATCTTCCGTCACTGACACCACCGCACAAGTTTGGATTCGGACCGCGCAAGCAACTCACGTGAACTTGTTGGTCCACGAGGTGCAGAATGACACGCAAACGCGGCAAGAGTTCAGCTCAACGACCTCACCACAAGATGATTACACGGGGGTCATTCAAATATCAAACCTGAAACCTGACACACATTACCAATACCAGTTGTCGATCGATGGCCAACCACAGACAAGTCAGCTGAACTTCCGAACGATGCCCAAAACTGGTGAACCTGCAAAGTTTGAGATCGGATTTGGTGGCGGTGCAGGCTACACGCCCCAGTTCAATCACATGTGGACGACGTTGGCCAAACAGGCACCGCTCGCATTCCTCATGATGGGTGACAATGTCTACATCGATGATCCCACACACCCAATGACCCAGCGTTATTGCTACTACAGACGACAATCCGAGCCCCTGTGGAAGTCCTTCATTGCATCCACCGCAATGTATTCCATTTATGACGACCATGACTTCGGAGTGAACGATTGCATTCCCGGTCCAGACATCGATGAACCGGCATGGAAACGTCCTGTATGGCAGGTGTTCAAGCAAAACTGGAATAACCCAGGTTTTGGGGGTGGCGAAAAGCAACCGGGCTGTTGGTACGATTTTCAAATTGCTGACGTGCATTTCATCATGCTTGACGGCAGATATTACCGGGACAGAAAAGGTGGCAGCATGCTAGGACCGGTCCAGAAAAGCTGGCTGATGGACACACTAAAGCACTCCAAGGCCACCTTTAAAATCCTGGCTTCCCCTGTCCCGTGGTCTCCCGGCGTCAAACCCGGCAGCAAAGACACATGGGACGGATTCAACGCCGAACGTGATGAGATATTTTCGTTTGTTCACGCCAATCAAATTGACGGCGTAGTCTTGCTGGCTGCTGACCGGCACCGATCGGATTTGCGCCGCATTCCTCGGGAAGAAGGATACGCTTTTAGCGAAGTCATGAGTTCCCGTCTGACCAACGTGCACACCCATAGCTTGGTTGAAAATGCGAAGGGCTCCGAATTCATTATCGGCTACAACGAAAAATGCTCATTCGGGCTACTCAACTTCGACACCACCGCAAACGACCCTGCCATCAATTACACCATCGTCAATATTGATGGCGAAGCGGTTGGAGAAGCCACCCTGAAACTCAGTCAAATGCAAAATCGCTGACCGCCAAACCCAGCATCAGTCGAAACTACAACTCAGGTTGCTTTGGGAACACATCGTTAACGTGACAAGTCATAATACCCATCACACACGATGCCCTCTCTACGCTCAAACCCTCATGCACAGAAGGCAGGATCAGGCTCATGCTTAAAAATCACCGCAGGTCCGCACTTGGCATTCTGATGAGTTGGATTCCACTGCTCGCATTTCCAGCGTGGGGCGATGAAGCACCGGTGCTTTATGCCGGTGCCGCGATAGCTGACATCACTCCTCCACTGGGTGAGTTAGTTGTTGGTGGATTCGTTCCCTTCCCTGCCGACGAGATTCACGATCCTCTTCACGCACGCTGCCTCGTTTTAGATGACGGAAAGACGCGTATTGCGATAGTCATCTGCGACAACCTCGGAATCACTCGTTCGGTCTATGACGAGGCAAGAGCTCTCATTTCCAAGAACTCAAAAATCCCGGCAGATCATATTTTGATGGCGGCAACACACACTCATTCGGCAACGCGTGCCCACGAACCTAAATACAAACCGAAGATGGTTGCCGGAATTGCAGCGGCAGTGAATACCGCAATCCAAAATCTGACACCAGCAAAAATCGCCTGGGGTGGGGTCAATGAATCTTCAGAAGTGTTCAATCGCCGTTGGCATGTCAGC
Organism: Rhodopirellula sp.; assembly: GCA_003513555.1. Lineage (GTDB taxonomy): Bacteria > Planctomycetota > Planctomycetia > Pirellulales > Pirellulaceae > Rubripirellula. Next base: position 18,349 of record DOPG01000344.1, read on the forward strand.
AACCCCGAACTCGCCCGCAATCCTTTTGGTGGTGTTGACACTGTTCGCATGAATCCGCCACGGGCGAATGCTGCCTTGTTGAAACCAGCGGGGCCCATTGATCCAGAAGTTTCTTTTCTGTCGGTCCAAACCACGAAGGGTCACCCCCTTGCCCTGCTCGCAAACTACTCACTTCACTACGTGGGCGGCGTCAACAAGGGCGATGTCTCAGCGGATTATTTCGCCATCTTTTCACAACAGATTAAAAAGCTACTGGGCGCTGACTCGGTCACTCCCCCTTTTGTTGGCATGATGAGCAATGGGACCAGTGGTGACATCAACAACATCAATTTCCGCGACGGCAATGCACGTCGCTATGACCGCTATGAGAAGATGACCGAGGTGGCCAATAAAGTGGCCGGACGAGTGAATGAAGCACACAGCCAGCTGCAATTCAACACACATGTAAAAGTCGGCTCACTGACACGGGAATTGACACTGACCATGCGTAAACCTACCCCAGAAATCAAGGCATGGTTTCGCGAGGTAATGGCCCAGCCGGAGGACGCAGAAAAATTCCATCGTTACGAACGGACCTACGCGGCACGTGTGCAAAAGCTCGACGAAGGCCCCAAGGAAATCACCGTGCCGCTGCAGGTTTTGCGGATAGGTGATCTTGCGATCGCAGCCATTCCCTTCGAAACGTTCGCGGAAATTGGATTGAAAATCAAGGACAAATCACCTTTCGCCGATACATTTACCATCGAACTGGCAAATGACTCACGAGGCTATTTACCCACTCCAAGACAGCATGAGCTTGGCGGCTATGAAACCTGGATGGGCACCAATCGCGTGCAACTTGATGCATCGGAACTCATCACCAAGACTATTCTAGACATGATGAAGAAGTTGCATGAAAATTAACTCCGACTGCCGCAAAAAACGCGTATGAGGCGGCGATGGCAAAAGAACCAGACAAATAACGTCGCTCGCAGCCAATTACCTCGCCTACGCGACACCTCTTCAGCAACGGCTCACCTATAATCCCCCTAACACTGCAGGTGGCTGGTAGCCGACTCAAGCACCATCACCTGCAGACCACCACCGCAATCTTTGAAAACAGGACTGATCACGATGATTACACGCAGAGAAATGCTTTTGGCCAGCGGTGGCATTGTGATTGCAGGAGGCACACTGACCTCATCGCGAGCCACTGCTGAAGAGGCAAAGCAGCTGGTTTATCACTCCACTTCCCCGAACAATGCAGAACCTGAACTAGCTGATCTGGTGCAATCCTGGATCACCCCGACCAAACATTTCTACGTCCGCAGCCACGCACCGAACCCCACCATCGATCCCGATGCGTTTGAGCTAAAAGTCGAAGGAATGGTGAATCGCCCTGCCAAGTTATCACTCAAGAATTTAGAGCGTTTCAAAAATCACTCCACCACAGCAACGCTTACGTGCGCGGGAAATCGTAGATCAGAATACAACGCCGAGGGCAAAGTTGGTGGAGTGCAATGGAAATCGGGAGCAATCGGGAATGCAACATGGCAGGGCATATCGCTCGCCGATGTGCTGAAAGAAGCCGAAGTCACACCTGATGCGAAACACGTCTGGTTTGAAGGCCTGGATGAAATTGAAAAAGGTGGTGGAATCATTCCGTTTGGCGGCTCAATCCCGATTGCAAAAGCAATGATTGATTCAGGGCCAGCTGCCCCCTTGCTGGCCAATGGAATGAATGGTGCTCCGCTGACAGCCGACCACGGGTTTCCCCTGCGAACGCTCGTCCCCGGATACATTGGTGCACGGAGTGTGAAATGGCTTGGACGCATCGTGGTCAGCGATCGTCCCTCGCCCAACCACTACGTGGCAACTGCCTACAAATTGGTCAAAAACACGGACCCCATCGAATGGGCCGAATCAGGTCCGATCTATCGCTATCCGATCAACGCAGCCATCTGCACACCCAAAGCAGATTCACAACTCGCCGTTGGCGAAATTGACCTCACCGGGTATGTCCTACCCACAGGTCGTCCGGGAACCACCGTCAAAAAAGTTCTCATTTCTGCCGACCACGGCAAGCGATGGACAGAAGCAACCATGGTTGGAAAAGATAGAGAATTCTGCTGGCAACTTTGGAGTGCAAAAGTAAAAGTCACCGCAGCAACGAAACGACTGATGGTGCGAGCGCTCGATAGCTCAGGAGGCTTCATGCCATATCGAGTCCCGTGGAACGCCAAGGGATACCTGCAAAACTCGTGGTACAAAATGCCAGTGCAAGTGAACTAGCACTTCAATTGATGAACGACGTAAGTGATATTTCCGTGGCCCTTTTAGCAGGCCGCCGGTTGTCACTCACTCTCTGCTGCGACGCATCCGCACGCGAGCCGCCATAAGCCTCATGCCTTCCTCTTTCCAACATGCGTTACCTTTGAACAAGCGCGTGCTACGGACATCCTTCTAGGCAGCACTGTCCTCTTCTTCGAGACCGAGCCATCGGGCACATGGCACCAGTGTCAATCCTTGGATTAAGACCGAGGTAAGAACGATGAAGAAAATCACATCAAACACTTCTTCAGCGCCGGGTATACCATACGACATGGGAAACGTCGCTAATACGATGGGCACCGATCCGCGCAGTCCCACCCACGAGACATAAGCCACCTCCTTGCGGGGCATTCGAAATGGCAACAAGCAAGCCATAACACTCAGTGGACGAGCGACCAACATCAGGAACAAAGCCATCGCAATCGCGACGCCCGCTACCGAAAGCAGTCGGGACGGGACCACTAGAAGTCCCAAAACGATGAACATTGCAAGTTGGGCTAACCAACTGAGAGCGTCGTGAAAACGCAGCACACCATCGTGATCGCGGACAATCCGATTGCCCAATGTGACGCCGCACACATAGATGGCAAGATAGCCGTTCCCACCAACCAAATTGGCAAAACCGAACGTCGTCAATCCAATCGACAGCACGAGAATGGGGTGCAACCCAGAGGCTGATAAGCGAAGTCGGTTGACCACCCAACTTCCGCACCAACCCAATAAAAAACCAACCATGGCGCCAGCAAGTAACTCCGTGACCAGCTTCGCACCAACACCAGGGATAGACGCACTGCTCGACGCCATCACGCCAAGGATAGCCATCGTCATCAGGACAGCCACCGGATCATTACTGCCTGATTCAAATTCCAGTAAATGCCGAATTCTTGCCGAAGGCTTGACCGGACTCGAGCGAAACACAGAAAAGACGGCAGCGGCATCAGTCGATGATACGATCGCGGCCAGTAGTAATGCCTCAGGCCAACTGAGGCCCTCTTCACCGATGTCGAATGTGGAATAGGTTCCCAACATGAACCATGCAAACGCCCCCATCGACAACGTGGTGATCAAAACACCCAAGGTGGACAAAAGCAGACCGGGCGCCAAAACAGAACGAACTGATGACCATTGAGTATCGAGACCGCCTGCAAAAAGAATGACCAGCAAGGCTACCGTGCCCGTTGCCTGGGCAACCGAGGGAGAATTAAACGAGATCCTGCCAACCCCCTCCTCACCTGCCAGCATGCCAATCACCAGAAATACCAGCAGGGTAGGAATACCTACCCAATCCGACAATTTGCTGGCAACGACTCCCACAAACAACAGGATTCCAGCAATCAACACCAGTGTTTCAATAGGTAGCATGCAGACTAATTCTCCGCCCTGAGCCCCGCGTTCCTTCCAGAGCACTCATTCAATGTGCCCCGCGGCTCACAACATGATGCTTGATACCCATTATGGCAAGCACAATCACGCCAGCACTGACCTTTGCCACAGAATGCAAAGCGCAAAAAAACATTCCGTTGGCAAGTACGCCCTACATTTGCTGACATGCGTTGTTTTTATCTTAATCGCGGGTCATCTTGCTGGCCAGCGAGCGTTGGCCCCCGTGGTTTACATCAATTCATCCGCTGGCGAATCAATTTGGTTTCGCTTTTTGATTTTTGTTCTGCTGCTTTTTGTTCT
>DOPG01000344.1:22562-36084 GCA_003513555.1 Rhodopirellula sp.
TTTTGTTCTGCTGCTTTTTGTTCTGTTTCCCAGATGCGGCAACAGGGCGACGCAAATTCGGCGGTGCCTGCTCCGTATTCTCTGCAACCTCATGCCAACGTTTCTTCAAAACTTCCAAATCGCTGGGACGACTGCTCGCGAGGTCATTAAGTTCTGAACGGTCCACAGCGAGATCATACAACTCCCATGGACGCCCTTTGGCCGACACGGCCTTCAAATCTCCCTGACGCAGAGCGCGGTTATTGGAAAATTGAAAGTACAGCCAGGGGTGGGGTTCCCGCACGCTGCCTGACAAAATCGGCATCAACGAGCGCCCCTGCACAGGGGTAATCGTGCGTCCTGCGTAGGATGTCGGGTAATCAGCTTTTGCCACATCAACGCACGTCGCCATGAAATCGATCAGATGTGCTGGTTGGTTGGTGACACTTCCAGGTTTCATTTTGATCCCCGGACCTGACACGATCATCGGTGACGTGATTCCACCTTCGTGCTGATTCTGTTTGTACCAGCGAAACGGGGTATTACCCACATGCGCCCAGCCCACATCGTAAGTCCAATATGATTTTGGATCCCAAGGGCGAAACTCCTTACCACGAGTTCGCTCAAAGGGACAAGCTCCATTGTCACTGCAAAACATGACAAGAGTGTTCTCAGCAAGCCCTGACTGGCTTAGATACTTCATCACGCGTCCGACGTTCTGATCTAGACAATCGACCATCCCTGCATAAGCCGCCATCCGTTCGGCTTCCCAGTGACGCTGTTGTTCCGACAAATCCTTCCACGCAGGCACACCTTCTGGTCGTGGAGCAAGCTCGGTGTGCTCGGGTAGAATGCCAATTTTTTTCTGTTTTTGAAAACGCCGCTTTCTGATCTGATCCCAGCCGACATCATACTGCCTCTCATATTTTCGAAAATCAGACTCTTTGACATGAAGGGGATAATGCGGCGCGTTATATGCTACGTATAGCAGGAATGGCTTTTCCTCTTTCTTAGCCTCGTCTAAAAACTTCAACGCATAGTCCGTCTTCGCATCAGTGGTATAAAACCCTTCTCTCGGGACAACAAAGGCCTCGCCATTTAAGCGAAATGTATCATCCCCTGTGAAGAAGTTCGTTGCTCCGCTCAGGTGACCAAAATATCGGTCAAAGCCACGTTCCGTCGGCTGCCCATCAAGGTGCCACTTTCCAACCATCATCGCATGGTAACCAGCCGGCTTGAGCGCTTCGGCCAATGTCACGCCCCGGTTCATTTCCCGATTGCCAGCTTGATACATATACAAACCTGTCAGCAGACAGATTCGGGATGAATGACACTTGGCGGTGTTGTAAAACTGATTGAAACGTAAACCCTGATTCGCAAGCTGATCGAGATTTGGGGTCTCAATCTCCGAGCCATAACAGCCGAGATCCGAGAAGCCGAGATCATCAGCCATAATCAACACAATATTGGGACGCGATTCATCGGCTTTGAGATAGCTGAAATGCACGAAACACAAAACTGAAACAATCAAAAAACGCATAGAAAACCTATTCATGGCAGTTTCATAAACTCGGTAAGCCCGGTAACTGAACCGACTGATGTCTCACATTACAAAAAGCATACGACGCTTCGCGTCGAATAACTATCCGACCGTAGGCACTCGACAACGCCCTCAAGTGGCATCTACTAGTGACCAGCCTGATCGCGAGGTCTTAGTATACTTTGCCACGCGTACAAATTCTTGATCACTGCGGCAAAAAGCAAGCGTTGAAACAGCATACCGAACGATCGAAGAAAATGTACAAACGCTGAGTTTGATAGGAACGCACTCGCAACCGGCCCCCACGTCCTGCCGGCCGCGTCCTTGCCAGCAGACACGTTTCCTGAAACACATCCAACTCAGCAAACGCACTCGTCAACCTCACCCACGAACTTGATCTTCTGAGACGACACAACCACACAGGACAGTCAGCTCACAGCATTCAGGGAGTCAGTAGTCTGCCCCTGCATCTCTACCATCGCTTTCCGTACAAACATCATCAACTGCCGTGCTGAATGCATTTTCCCGAAGCTTGAACAACACGATTGCTGCGCCAGCAAGATAAGCAAAGATGCCGAAGATCCAAGCAGAGAAGAACTGTTGCGACTGAGGGCTGTCAGCATCGACTGCTTGAAAGATCGACTCGGAGAAATCTCCCCAGCCATGAATTCCTATCGGCACCGCCAGCATCAGCACCGCAAAAACCAGGCGTCTGCGATCGCCCAACAGAAACTTCGCTGCAAAATAGCCCATGACCAACTGCAAACTCGCATGCCCTGCCACGATCGACAGCAGGCGATTCAGCGATACGGACATGGGTGTCTCCGAAGCAAGCACCGCAGTCAAATTCTCGACGGTCGTGAATCCAATTGCGACCGCAACTGCCGCTGCGACCACATCTGCATCTTTTTGAATCCGTGTCGTTTGAAACAGTTTAAAAGTCAGCAGAAAACCAAAAAAGATACACAGTTCTTCCGAGACCGCCGCACCCAAAACCTGCTGGACGAATGCTTTCTCGTAAAGTCCTGGCATTTGCTCACCAGCACCTTCAATCACGGTTTCCATGAAGTACACAGGCACACACGCCAGAACTCCTAGAACAACCCCTGTCCAAAGCACAACCAGCATCTGGCTGCTGAAGCGGAACGCCCCCACCAACGCCAGCAACACAAGAGTGGGAACCATCGAAATCAACAGCGGCAGAATTTCCATCCAAGCACTCAACTTCATGAAAGAAAAAATTTAAAATAGGCCGCAGATCTGCTGCAAGACTCACCATGTCAACAAAAGTTCAATTGGTAACAAACTCAAGAATGCGAACAGCATTCCCTTTGCTTTGTTCATGTCTGGTTGTGGCAACACGCATGGTCAAGCGATGAGCCCCCCGTTTGAGTCCGGTAGCCAACATTACCGTCCGTGGGTAGTGCAGGCCTTTGCTGAACCGGTGAAACAGGTCTGCCTTCTTGAATTTACCACCATCGATCGAATACTCCACACACCCAGCATCCGGCCCTGCAAGAACATACAGCCCAATGGCCTGCCCATTAAAATCAAGCTTCAGTTCAGCATTGGAAACATCAGTGCATAGCATATCGAGCTGGGTGAAACGTCCTCGTTTACCCCCCGGGATTGCCCCCCAAGCAGGAACACCCAACACCCACGACTTATCAAAATCAGCTTTGTTCACGGCGATCAGTCGCCCTTGAGAATAGCTTCCCGGATCAAGCACACTTGCGAGCTTGTGCGGACTTGCCTTGCCCTGCTCGCCCCGATCCTTCTCTGCCCACGCTTCGCCAAGCAATTGTTCGATCATATCTGCGGCAATACGATTCCCAGCCGGCTTGGGGTGAGTACCTCCATAGATCGCCCAAGTCAGTTCGTTTGCTTCGATTCGCTCGGCAACCTCGCGAGCCAAATCTATGGTCGACACACCGTAATGCGCCGCCACCGCCTCGTGTGCACCACTGCTAACGGGTGTCTTCTTGTGCTTCAGCAACTCAAGCATCGGTGGATTCACAAAATGGGTAACCACAATATCCATTGCCGGATTCGCGACGCGTGCCTGACGTAAAATACCCTCCATGCCACGTCGGCACTCGCGTTCCGCGTGCGAAGCATCCTGATCATCATTGACCGCGAATTCAACAAAAAGCAGATCGGGTTGCGTCGATAAAACATCACGCGTTAAGCGATGGGCTCCGGTTGTCGAACATGTCGAACTGATTCCTGCATTGACAAAGGTGAAGTCGGTGTTCGGAAAACGCCTTCTAAGATCCTCCTCAACCATCACACGATAACCCATCATCTCAGTGATTGATCCACCGATGAATGCGACCGTACCTTTCTTCTTCACAGTAAAAGCTACCCACGCATTATCAAAGCGATTGCGAAGATGCACATTTGCCGAGGTTTCGGCCGCTTCCTGCAGCGTATCGACATAGCGATGCTGCTGCACGGCGCACTGCTCCCTGTCTGACGCGTGCACCCCAAGAATGCCAACCTGCCGCCCGTGAAAGTGAGCAAAAAATCCATGCCCCGCTCCGGGACACCTCATCAGCCGAGGTTTACCCGCCAGCCCTTGTGCAGCAGGGGAGCATCCCGAATCCAACCGCAATGGAACTGCAAGAGCATCTGCATCAGGAGATTGAGTACGCGTTTGTGCCATGGAAAAAGTCGGAATCAGTAGCAGAATCAGGAAACAGGCAAATCGCATTGGTTACTCTCTACGGTGGCAACGGTTTTCAAGCTTGCGAGGTTGGTAGCTGTCGCGATCGGGTCGCAAGTGGGAAACAGTCTGAAAGCTTACACCAATCTGACGCCGGTTTCGGTCCATCGAATTGTGATTTGAACTGAGTCGGTTGCTTTGCCAACAAAAAACACGCATCCAATAACTCCACCACTCCCGATGCCGCGCTTCCCCAGAAGAGATGCCATTTGTTGCTTTTCCGACAGTCGCACGCAGAAACACAGAAAAACGGTGTTGTCGATTCCGGCAGGGCTCACCCTTAAGTTACCCAAATGACCCTAAACCGCTGACAGATTAATGGCAAGACTCTGCCCGAATAACGACAAGTACTGGGCAGAATAACAGGAGTCTATGTGTAGAATCGCAGCAAGCTTGTCCTACAAATTCGGGATCAGTCCGCTAGAATCAGGCTTCCCGCGGCAGTCAATGCGGCTCTTGCCAGCACACAACACGGTCTCACGTGTCGGCCATTCAATCTTACGACGGAAGATCCAGATACCATGTCAACCGATCAGACTTCCCACCAGCACTTCGCGATGCGTGCGGCTCTTGTGTTGATACCAGCCACAATCCTTGCTGCTTCCTGGTTGGCTGTCGCAACCGAACTCCATGGCCAGGACTCAGATCTTGACGCATTCCGACGCATGCATACTGAACTTCAGCAACAGATGGCAGAAGACATCGATCAGGCGATTGTCTTTTTAGATGCCCAAGTTGCGAAACAGCCAGAATCATCTGATGTTCAGGTTTTACGCCACAGCCTTGGGTCAAAACTGGCGAACCAGTCACGGTATGCCGATGCCTTGATCCAGTACCAAAAACTGCTCGAGTTCCAAGTCGCCCACCTCGCAGAACAAGAGCAACAATATGGCGTAGGAATGACCCTGCGAAGCCTTGAGGAAGTCAGCGAACTCGCCAACCAAAACGCTGCCATGGACAATGCGGTTGACCAGACCCTCAAAGCATTTCAAGCACTTCCCGCTGAAACCGCACGTGCTTGGGATCCACTTTCGCAACTCGTTGTCCTGAAGGCCCATTCACTGATTGGGGACAAACAGAATGAAGCCGCAGCAGGCATTGTTGCCAAACAACTCGAAGCACTTGAAGATGCTTGCAGTGATCCAGAAGCCACTGAAACCGTCTTGCACGCCCATGTTGCACTGCTGAAAAGGCTGACCAGTCCCAATCGCAATAATGATATTTGGCGTGACCACTATGTCGAAAAGCTGGAAACCGCATGCACGACAGCTTTTCAGCGTTTCCCAAAATCAATGCGGCTTCAGAACGACTACGCTGAAACTCAGTACCTGATGATCACGCAATGGGCACAGGATGACCCAGAAGCTAATGAGAAACGCATTGAAAATGCATTTGCAAAGCTGAGTCTTCCTGCGATTTCAAATCGTTCGGTAAATGCAATCCTGCGCCGCATTGAGGTACATCGCGAACGCATGCAGGCCGCTAAACCAGTAGCGACTCTGGTCGGACAAATGGCTCCGGAATGGGACATCGATGGTTGGGCGAATACCGTAGGAGTGACAAGGAAATCGTTCGAGGGGCAAGTGGTGCTGCTCGATTTCTGGGCGATGTGGTGCGGCCCCTGCATCGCAACCTTCCCACACCTCCGCGAGTGGCGAGATGAGTTCGGCGATCAAGGTTTTGAAATTGTCGGTGTCACACAATACTACAACTTTGAATGGGATGACGAACAAAAGCGAGCCTCCCGTTCCTCCGGTGAAATCACACCTCAACAAGAGCGAGAAACTTTGGCGAGTTTTCTGGAACACCATCAACTCAAGCACCCCGTCATGGTGGCTCCAAAAGGCAGCGAAATGAGCAGCAATTACGGTGTAAAGGGAATTCCTCACGCCGTGCTCATCGACCGAGATGGTACCGTGCAACTGGTAAAAACCGGGGCAGGCCCAGCCACAGCCAAAGAGATCCACGACAAAATCAAAGAGCTCTTGGGGAAAACCAAGTAGCTTCCAGCCAGCAAGAAGCTTGTTGGTTGATCTTTACTTCTATCACACTCTTCACTCTTCACTCTTCACTCTTCACTCTTCACTCTTCACTCTTCACTCTTGAGCGAATAAGGCGTTGCCCACTTTCGCGGCAGGACAAGAAAGCAAGAACCCATCGCTATCAAACAGAACGGACTCGAACAATCGGTTGCTTTTACGTAAAAGCTGCTGCTATCACCTGGCCAACCGCCAATTCCTCGGGGCTTGCTGAGCTTGCGATGGTTGCGATGGTTGGGCAGGCTGGAAGCTCGATGCCAACAACATGCGTTTCGAGTATTGCGGGACCGTCACTAACAATTGGGTCTGGTCATCCTCGTCAAGCTTGTCATTGCCGGGATCGCTGTCCAAGTCTGCCTGTTCGTATGACATGATCTGGAAATCAACCACTGCGACACCGCGTTGCAGCGTTTGGGCCTGCAGCACAAGCGTTGCTTCTGCGCCGGCATCAACATCTCCAATTTCCCATGTATCTTCGCTGCCCGGCAACCCGTAAATCCCTCTCTGGGGAATGACACGAAGCAATTCAAGGCCCGGTGGCAGTGTAATCGCCGCAGTGACACCCGTTGCTTTTTCCGGACCAGCATTGGCCACAGTGAATGTCATTTCAACGATCTCACCCAACGCCGGGTTTTCATGATTCGCCTTCGCGGAAGCAGAGATATCGATCAACTTTGGATCAATGGCTACGGAAGAGTAATCGTTTTCAGATGTATCACCATTATCAGGTTCACTGTTGGGGTCATACTGGTCCGATCGAATGACCTCAGCAGTGGTTACGACTTCCCGCTTTGAGTCGACCGTAACTACCAATTGCATTGAAGCGGCTGACTGTGCAGGAATGCTTGGAATATCCCACAGCCCCAAAAACTTGTTGTACTCTCCGGCTCCGTTGGCAACCCGTACAAAGTTCAATCCATTGGGCAAAATAGAACGAACCACAACATTTGTTGCATCACTCGGCCCATCATTGAAGACAATCAACGTGTAGAAGAGTTCCTCGTTCTGATTTGGCGTCTCATCACTAACATCTACCACGACCCGGAGATCTGCGATCTGCGGGGTCACAGTGACGGCTGCATAGTCATCCTCAGACACATCGCCATTGTTGGGAATTGAATCAATATCGGGTTGGTGACACTGATAAACTTCTGCCTCCCTAATCAATGGATCAGGCACATCGATGCGGCCCTCGATCATCAACTGCGGGGCATCGCCAACTGCCACCTCGCCAACTTGCCAAAAACCGAGTGTTGGATCATAGACCCCTTGGCTCGGCTGGATTTCCAACACAAAGAAACCTGCTGGCAAAACGTCGCGAACGATAACCCCCGTGGCCGTCGAAGGGCCTTGATTGGTTAGCTCAAGTGTGAAAGTGACATTGCCACCGACATTGGGACTCGGATCGTCCACAACCTTTGTTAAGGCCAAATCAACCAACTGGGGCGTGAGACTGACACTGGCCTGATCATCTTCCGTTGGATCATTGTTACCCGGTGTGCTATCTGGATCAAATTGACTGGACGCGATCACTTCAGCAGTGTTGACTTTCTCTCCAAGACTGCTCACCGTCACAGTGATATCCAACTGCTCTTGGCCACCCTCTCCTATTGATGGGACTCGCCAAATTCCATTTCCAGATGAATTGTACGTACCTGACGTCGCTTCATAAGAAACAAAAGTAAGTCCAGCAGGAATCTGATCCAGCACTTGAACATCCAGTGCTTCATCGGGGCCACTGTTATTCAAGGTAACGGTGTAAACAACATCCGTCAGCACACCTGGATGGTCATCGCTGACGGATTTGGTTATGGACAAATCGGCACTCGCCGTAGTGTTGGTGATAGACGCCTGGTCATCCTCATCATTCCCGTTACCATCAACTCCGTCATCGTTCCCGGGAGTACTATCAAAATCGAATTGATCCGCGGCAATCACCTCCGCACGATTGGTCCATGTTCCAGGCAAGTTCACATCAGTCACGATTTCCAACGTTGCCCCAGTATTCGGCGCAAGGGATGGAACTGACCAAACCCCATCCGAAAATGTCCCCACCGAAGGATCACTACTGGAAACGGTCACTCCGCTGGGAAAATTGTCCTGTACCTTGATGCCGGTTGCTGTATCAGGCCCCGCATTCTGAACTGTAAGTGTGTAAGTGAGTTCACCATTGACCGAAGGGCGGAATGGATCAGCTTCTTTATTGAGAGACAGATCAATGATCGTGGGTTGGACAGAAGCAGAGTCCTGATCATTCTCTCCCGGCACATTGTTACCAGGCGTAGAATTGGGATCAGCCTGATCGGCAGCAGTAATTTCGGCTGAATTCTCTTTGACTCCGATATTGTCTACCTGCGCGCCCAACTGCAGCGTGACAATTTCATCAGGATCGATCTGCCCAATCGTCCAGACACCGGTCCCACTATCAAATGTTCCACGGCTGGGCTGGTCAGCACTGTACGTCAATCCCTCCGGTAGCCTATCAGTCACAGCAACTCCAGTTGCCGCATCGGGCCCCAAGTTAGTGACAGTGATCGTGAAAACAGAAACTTGATTCACATCAGGACGCTCGTCATCGACCAACTTCTCGAGCTTCAAATCTGCGACTTGAGGTGTGACCGTGGCAGACGCCTGATCATTCTCATCGGGATCATTATTATTGGGGCTGGAATTGAAGTCCGGTTGATTGGCAGTGAGCACTTCAGCAACATTTTCCAATGCCCCTACATCAGTCACTTCCGCCGTGATATCCAGCGTCAAGACTTCACCATTTGCAACCTGACCTACATTCCACACCCCGCTTGTCCCGCTGTAGGACCCACGTGACACAATGTGACTTTGATACGTCAGTCCCGCGGGTAGTGAATCCCTAACGGAAACCCCAGTTGCCTCCGTCGCTCGGGAATTGGTCAATGACACCGTAAAGTGGACAAGGTCACCTACATTAGGGCGCTCATTGTCAACCACTTTTGTGACCGACAGGTCGATCTGCTGACCAGTGACATTCACACTGGCTTGATCATCCTCGCTTGGAACGTTGTTGCCCGGTGTTGCATCGGGATCCAATTGGTCAAGGGTTTCTACCTGTACGACATTGGTCAATGGCGTATCGTTAGTAGATTGCGCGGTGATGGTCAGTGTTGCGGTCTGCTGCACCGCCAACTCACCAACATCCCAGATGCCCGAAGACGGCTCATAGGAACCTATCCCAGCGATTGCACGTTCAAAAGCGAGCCCGTCCGGCAAGACATCCTTTAAAGATACGCCCGTCGCAGGATCTTGTCCTCCATTGGTAACCGTGATTGTAAAATGAACGGACTCACCAACATTTGGCTTGGCATTATCAACTTCTTTCGTGACCGAAAGATCTGCTGTCGCCAACTCGAAACTGGCCGAACCATAATCATCTTCGTTCGGACCAGCATTTCCAGGTGTGCTATCGGAATCATACTGATCGACCGACTTCACCTCAGCAATATTCGTCGTCGACTCAATGGTGTTGACTACCGCATCGATGGTCAGGGTAGCCGTCGCTCCACTGGCAAGACTTCCAACAAACCATTCACCAACGCCAACGTTATAACTACCTGAATCCGCTGATGAGGTTGAGAATGACAGCCCCACCGGCAACTCATCTTTAACCACTAAATTGGTCGCATCGTTCGGCCCAGCGTTATTCACCTGCACCGTGTAACGAATGGGCTGACCAAAAATCGGCCGTGCAACGTCAACCTCCTTCGTGAGGCTAATATCAATCACGGGTGGTGTTACCGTGACAGTTTGCTGATCATCCTCCAATTCAATGCTATTACCCGGGGTACTATCCGGATCGTACTGATCCACGGAGAAAACCTGAGCCATATTCTGTTGCGGTTCAAAGCTGTCAACGCGTCCGACGATCGTCAACGTCCTCTGAGCCCCTGCCGGAATTGTCCCCACATCCCAAATCCCCGTCCCAGCGTTGTAACTGCTGCCCTGGGGTGTCTGACCTGACTTGAAAGTAATCCCATCAGGCAACTGGTCAGTCACAACTACATTGGTTGCTGCGTTTGGCCCTTGATTGCTCACCACGATGGTAAACACCACATCCTGCCCAACATTGGCGCGGTCATTGTCGACCGCTTTGGATAGTTCGAGATCGGCTTGCTGCGGTGTTAAGGCGACACTGCTCTGATCGTCTTCACCATCACTCCCATTGCCTGGCGTGCTATCGAGGTCTTCCTGGTCTGCCTTAGTAACTTGAGCCATATTGACCACGGCAGCAATATCCGTCACTCGTGCCTGAATCAGCAACTGCTCGAACCCTTGGCTTGGAATCGCCCCAACCATCCACTGTCCCGTGGACGAGATATAGGTTCCAGTGCTTGCCGTGAAACCTTCAACGACAAGCCCGCTGGGCAAAAGATCCTGCACTTCAACACCACTCGCATCACTCGGCCCGGCATTTGCGACACGCACTGTGAAGGCAACCGTATCATTCAAATTTGGCGTTGCATCATCTACCGTTTTGTTCACTGACAGGTCAATCTGCGTTGCACCTATCGTTTGCGAGCCCTGATCATCTTCACTTGGATCATCATTGGCAGGCGTTGAGTTGGGATCCCACTGGTCACTTGTGAAGACCTCAGCTGTATTGGTGACCTCGTTGGCAGTCGTGGCTTTCGCAGTGATCGTAAGCGTGACACTGCTACCAACACTCAAGGAACCAATCTCCCAAATTCCCGTGCCGCTTGTGTACTGCCCAACCGTTGCACTGCTGGAAACATACGTGAGCCCCACCGGCAACACGTCGCGCACCGAAACACCCGTCGCAACATCCTGACCAGCGTTACTTACCTGAATATCGAAAGCAATGTCCTGCCCCACGCTGGGCGAATTATCGGACACACTCATCGTCAAAGAAAGATCTGCTTCGGGCGCCTGAATCGTCACCGCACTTTGATCGTCCTCGCTAGGGTCCCCGTTGCCGGGCGTACTATCGATGTCGACCTGATCTGCCGCTAACACTTCCGCCGTATTGGTCTTGGGCCCAGGCGAGATTACGGTTCCCACAAGCGTCAGCGTTTGAGTCGACGCGGGCGCGATCGCCCCAACCGTCCAAACGCTGTTTCCAACATTGTACTGCCCTTGAGTTGCTGAGGAATTCGCAAAAGTAATCCCCGCGGGTAACTCATCTCTGACCTCAACCCCGGTTGCCGTACTCGGCCCCTCATTGCTGATCTCAAGCTTATAGCTCACCGTATTGCCGACGATTACCAACGTGGGTTCAGCAGTTTTTACCAACGACAAGTCAATCGACTCCGTAACAAAACTGACCGTCGCTTGGTCGTCTTCGTTCGCTTGCTGACCGTTGCCCGGTGTACTGTTGGGATCGAACTGGTCAGAAGCACTTACCTCCGCAAAGTTTTCCCGTGCGCCGGCAGAAGTGACACGCCCGCTTAACACAAGCTGTGCGATGCTACCACTATTGACAGTACCAACCGTCCATAGTCCCGTCGAATTACTGTAACTGCCCTGCGTACCAGATGAGGACACAAACGTGACACCATCAGGCAATTGATCACTGACCGCAACGTTGGTAGCAACGTCGGGACCATTGTTAGTCAACTCAATCGTAAAGTTAACCACATCAGAAATATTCGGAGACGCGTTATCGATTGTTTTTGTCAAACTCAAATCAGCCTGGGAGAAATTCGCGAAGTCCCGAACAATGTTGGTCTCACCCACTGTTCCAACAATGTCTGCTTGCCCATCAATGTTGGCGGTTCCGGTGATTTCCAATTCAATTGCACCGACCTTTGTGAAGTCAGCAGCTCCACCACCACCCGGAGCGAAGTCCGAGAACGGCAAAAACTCTTTTTGCGAAATACTTCCACCCGTCTGTGGAATCGCCAACGTGGCTGTGCTAAAGCGGCTTGCTGTTCCAATCACACCATCATTGGAGTACAGCCGAACCACTGCTTGGCTGCCAGCCAAGTCTGCGCCTACTTGCAATTGCAAACCAAGCGCGGACCCACCATCCGTTAAATCAATGCTACCCAAACCCGTGTCGTTAATGACGGTCGCATCGCTATCAACACCATCCCAACTGACACGCCGCTCGCCATCTCCCTGCCCAGTCGACCCAAAGACAAGCAAACCAGGTAAACCAAGTGTCGTATCATTGACACTAAACTGTACTTGTCCCGTGTTGCTCGTAAGATTTACAAACAAATCACGCTCTCCACCAATCACTTCGGGAGCGAGAACCGATGAAACAACAGGTACTCCATCGTTGGTGGTATCAGTGACTTGCTGAGTGGTCTGATTGAATGTGTCGATGCCCGTCACAATTGTTCCAGCAACGGCATCCGCACTAAACGTCGCCAAAGGCGAAACGCTTTGTTTCAACGTGCTGCCGGATACGGTCTGCGCGCCTTGGAACACAAAATAGCTACCGGCGGACTGACGGTTGAACGAATAGCGACCATCGCTGCCCGTGGTTGTCGTAGCGACTAGCTGATCAGCCGCTTGGTCAAAAACGCCATCACCATTATCGCGGTACAACGACAACGCAACCGAAGCGACCTCTTCACCAGCGTCATATCCGTTCCCCGAAAAATCATCAAAGACCAGCCCCGACACAGATGCCAAATCTGTCGCAACCAACAAACGTCGGTTTTCAAGGGCCTCAAGAAAAAGCCGCCGTCGTGGGCGCATCTGTGCGTCCCTTTTACGTTTTCTTCGCATCGCTATCCTGCTCTCAACAGAAGAAACCACTTTCCAAGTTGACGATTGTGTGACACACCGAAAACCAAAAAACAAGAGGCCTAGGCAATTTAGAAGTAATGCACGGGTTTTACCCTTTGGGTTGACGTATTTAACAATCCATCACCCAAAATCCCCGCTAACAACTTGGTAGATAGCCGCGATAAACGAAAACCCTTGCTTCTCAACGGGCGTTGGAGACCACCGCTGCAACTTCAAAAAAGCAATGTTTTCGGGAACTTTCTCACAAATCAGTCAGTTCCACTGACCTACAGCGAGGACTGAAACGCGAAGGCTAGACAAAACAGGTCAAACAACCAGCAGCGGGAACATGGGCAACCCGACAAGCGAGACACAAGGAAACCTAGGCAAGACAGCGAAGATTTTTATTCCCGCTGGAGGACAGTAGAAAGTTGCTGATTTTTTTGAAAATTTTGCTACCGCTTGTCCGGCGAGCGGCATTCCAACGTTACCTATGGTTTGATCAGCCTT
>DOPG01000246.1:0-17546 GCA_003513555.1 Rhodopirellula sp.
CAGTCCGATCACGATCACCGGGCCCAGCCACACGCCGGCAAATTGCGCCAGTTGCTGGCGACGGGGGATGGCACCCACGAGATAACCTGATTTCAAGTCCAGCATCATGTCGCTGGCTTGCGAAATGGCCAGGCAGATCGCAGCTCCCATCAACATCGAGCAAACAATGGTCTCAGGATTGTCCACGCCACCTTTGGCAATCAGGATCAATATGGTGACAGCAATCAATGTCATCCCAGACAGGGGAGACCAGTTGGTACGGCCCACACATTCAGCAACGATCACTCCCGCAATCCAAACCCACAACGTACCCAGCAGCGCCATCGCAGCGGCACGTCCCAGCGATAAGTTGTCAACAGAAGTGTAGGCGATCCAGATCATCATTAACGCTCCCAACCCGATGGCTCCATAAAGCAGACGGATTGGCATCTCGTCATTCTTAATGTCACCGCCAACCTGCTTACTTGCTGAGTGCATCGACTTCATCGCACTGAGGATCAGCGGAAACGCAGCAACAATTCCGCCAATCGCCGCGCCCACGAGCATCCCGATCCCCAACGGTTTGTAAATCCCGTTACGCATCTGGGACGGCTGATCGACCAACCCTTCAACCACCCCACCCTCAGGGGTAACAACTCCGGCAATTTCAGGACCGGCAAACCCACTCAACAAGGGGGACAACAGGAAGTAACAGATAAAACCGCCGGCCCCAAACCAGAAACCACCCTTTCCGGAAAGAAAGCCGACGCCGATCGTCATCACGGACAAATACAAACTGATGTTCAACAAGGCGGGTAAACCGAACGCCTCCCCAGCGTGCCAATCACCGTCCTCACCCATGAACGTGAGAACCAACAAGTGAACAAACCCAGAAAAAAGTGCACCGCCGAGCAGCAAAACAGCTTTTCGCACACCAGCGCCTGGTGATTTAAGTATGCTCGCAACCGCGATCCCTCCCGGGTAGGCGAGGCGATCAAAATCGATCATCTGTTTTCGCAGGGGAATCACAAACGCCAAGCCGAGAACCGAACCTGTGATACAAGCCAGGATCATCAATGGCACATTAAAATCTGCCACTGACTCCAACCCTTGCGTCCGACTCAGAATGAACAGAGCAGGGACCGAAAACATGATTCCTGACGACGCTCCATTGACAGCGGAGGCAATGGTCTGGTTGATGTTATTTTCAACGATGCTGGTACGCCGCATCACACCTCGCAGAAGCCCCCACCCCAAAATGGCAGCCAGCTCGGATCCTTCAATCGCAAACCCGAGGATCAACGCCGCATACCCGATGGAAACGGCAATCAAAGCACCAATCGCCCAGCCAATAAATACGGCTGTCCAAGTGAACTCGGGATATGGACCTCGACGGATGACTGGTGAATCAGAGGATCCCCCTGTCCCCTCGGTACCCGTCGACTCACATGGATTATTAGTCGTCATCGCTTCCCCAAACTTATGTTCATGACTGCGTCTTGGATAACGTAGGCCATCGCAGGCCTAATCACAACGCCGAAGCATGCTACAAAGCCACTCCCCACACTGACTGCTCAAGCCGCTCCCCGGGGCATGCATCACGCACCGCGATCACGAGCACTTGAGCCCCCCAACCGCACCACACCTTTTGTGATTCTACGCCAGCGAATAAACTGTCTGGGTCAGCAGCCGACCAGGCTGAGCCGGACGATGTGTCATTGAAATGCCATTGAAAAACGCTCTCAGCTGGAAAGTTGCCAAAAAACAGCAGAAGATCAGCTTTACCTGGTCGGGACTGGCATCATTTTGATCTGGATCTCGTTGCAAACTCCGTGCCCGTCTTGCTGAACCGCTGCACGCGTTGCTACGGCGAGCACATGAGAGCCGAGCCCTCTGTTTTACATTGAGCCACTTTACATTGAGCCACGCCCGCTGATTACGAGGGCTGACTCAGATCGAGACAACACAAAAACGATTGCGTTTGATCGTGCAACACGTCCCGAAGGCGTGTTCAAATTAGACGAGCTTGATTTCCAAACACTTCCACCGCTCCCCGCTTCAACCCTAAAGACATACCTGCGATGAAAGAACTGTTCAACCTTAACGAAGACGTTGCTGTCGTGATTGGTGGCACAGGTGAACTTGGTGGCACCATGGCAGAAGCACTTGGGGCCGCAGGTGCGAAAGTGGCAGTTGTTGGGCGCAATGCCGAGCGTGGTAATGCACGTGCCAGTCGCATCGCGGACAACGGCGGTACTGCCAAATTTTTCGCAGCCGACGGTCTTAACGCTGATTCCGTTGATGAAGCCCGTCAGGAAATCGCCAAGTGGTCGGGTAAACCCGCATCCATTTTGGTTAACGCCGCCGGTGGCAACCGACCCGACGCAACGATTCCTCCTGGCGGCGACTACTGCAAACTGCCTCTGGACGCATGGCGTGATGTCTTCGACTTGAATCTGGTTGGTGGTGCCTTACTTCCCAGCCAGGTCTTCGGACAAGACATGATCGACGCCGGCGTCGGTAGTGTGATCAATATCGCATCCATGTCTGGCATGATTCCTCTTTCACGTGTAGTCGCCTATTCGGCAGCCAAAGCCGCCGTTATCAATCTGACCCAGTGGTTGGCCCGGGAATGGGCCACAACGGGCGTGAGAGTCAATGCAATCAGCCCCGGTTTCTTCCCCGCAGAACAAAACCGAAAACTGCTCTTCAATGATGATGGCAGCTACACCGAACGAGGTGGGCAGATCATCGGGCACACGCCGATGGGCCGTTTCGGCAAACCAGAAGAACTGAGTGGTGTTGTAACGTGGCTGGCATGTCGCAGAGCGGCCTCCTTTGTGACCGGGCAAAATATCGCAGTGGATGGCGGATTTGCATCTGTCACCATCTAAATACTGCTCACAAATCGGCCGTGTGAAGCAGCGTCAGCTTTTGCAATGGCAACGCCGGACATGGACCGTACCCATGAGTGAATTTGATCACTTCCAATCGCGAACACGAAACACGACCTGAATGCTATCCATAAGTTTGCACCTTGGCGGCCCCCGGTACCCCAGTGCTCTCCTCAATCTCACACAAACAACAACCGTCAATCGACATCAATCCAATTACAGGTACAGATAAATGATCGAACTTCGTAACGACGCCAAATACTCTCTGGTCATCCCCACCAGCATGGGAACACGTTTGACCCCTGTGGACCACCAGCCTTTTCACTGCAGCGATACTTTCAAAATGCAGGCGACCAGTGCCGAGTCGAACGTCGGCAGCGTGTCGTCCTTCCTTGGTCTTCCGGTAAAGATCCTGACTGCCTTCGTGAAAGACAGCCCGGTCGCACGCTTCATTAAAGACGATCTGGCTCGCCGTCACATGGACTACGAAGGCCCGGAATTTGACCAGGACACACCTTGGGGGGTTCGGCACCAAATCAACATGGCTGACAGTGGCTGGGGAACACGTGGCCCAAGAGTTCAGAATGACCGCGCGGGCGAAGTGGGAAGACATTTGAACGTCAAGGACTTTGACCTGGAACGTATCTTTGCTCAGGATGGAGCCAAGATTGTGCACATGTCCGGCCTGATTGCAGCCCTGTCCGAAGACGCCAGTCAGTTCTGTCTCGAGATCGCCCGTGCCGCAAAGAAACATGGATCCAGAATCTCCTTTGACCTCAATCATCGCGCGTCTTTCTGGAGCGGACGTGAAGCTGAACTGTCAGCAGCATTCAAAGAGATCGCCAGCCTTTCTGACATCCTTATCGGCAACGAAGAGGACTTCCAACTTTGCCTTGACATTGCGGGGCCGGAAGCCGGGGGAGAAGACATCAGCGCCAAGATCGACGGTTTCAAGGAGATGATTCAACGAGTGAAACAGGAGTACTCAGGTGCCAGCCTGTTCGCCACCACGCTGCGAGAAGTGGAAAGTGCCAACAGTCACATGTGGGGAGCCATCGTTTCCAGCGGCAATGACTGGCACGTCGTCAAGCCAAGACAGATCGGAGTGCTGGATCGAACTGGTGGCGGTGATGGCTTCGTAGGCGGCCTACTATATGGAGTGCTCAAGCAGTGGGAAGCAGAGAAGTGCACTCAGTTTGGCTGGGCCACCGGAGCACTCGCTGCAACCATGTACACCGACTACGGACAGCCCGCTGACGAAGATCAAGTCTGGAGCATCTGGCAAGGAAACGCTCGCGTAAAACGCTAGACTCATCGCCAGCCACGTAACAAATTGCGGGGAGGTAACCTCGGAGGTTCACGCGATAAGCATGCCCCCCAAAAAATCTCCCAGTGGCATCAAAGAACAACGTCCACCCCGACATCACACGCGAATGTTTGCAATGCCAACGCAGGCTGGCAGCCTCGAACGCATCGTGACCGACTGTTCTTTCAGTTAATAAAGCACGGTACTGGAACACTGCTGAAGCAACAGCAGTGGGGGGACGGCTGTCCGACCTTCACGGAGAGCTGCTGCCTCTATGGCAAAAGCATCGGAATTTGTGAAAGCGAAACCCTGGCAAATCCAGAATTCAGCTAAGCACACCAATGCTCCCTTCAATCTACCTGCGAATCAGGCCCCTGCGGCGGGACAACTGAATCACTCGCAGGATCGACGGAGCCATCACTTTCCTGTGGCATTGTCATCACGGGCTCACCCCAGCTTGCAAGAAACGACTCCTCGCACGAATTGCAATTCAGCTCCGTTCCCAACAGTTGATCATCGACCACTTGGGCCGCCTCACAAACTGAGCACTTGACCCGTACGGACCCAGCTTCTTCTGCCAAAGCAGCCAGATGATTCGCAGTGACACCTGCGACCTCAATGTCCTGAGGTTCCAAGGTGGTGAGAACTTTGTGATCAATCTCGCTAAGCTTTGCCAAACGGTTAGCCATTCGCCTGACACTTCGCTCAAAACTGTTTCGCGCACAGCGACCGTTCCCAAAGTGCTGATCTCGGCCGATATACAGGAATGTGAATCCTCGCAACAAGCGGCGGCGTGATTCGGTTGGTAACGTGTACTTGGCTTTGGCAGCAATCAGCTCGAAGATCCGGCACAGCGCCTCTGGTGGATAGTCATCGAAGTGCATGGTCGTACCCACACGGGATGACAGACCGGGATTACTACGGATCATGGCCTGCATTTCATTCGGATACCCCGCCAGAATCACCACCAACTGGTCCCTTTGGTCTTCCATGCGTTTCAACAAGGTCTGAACAGCTTCGCGGCCGTACTGATCCTGTCCGCTTTCATCAATCAGCGTGTAAGCCTCATCAATGAACAGAACTCCATTGAGCGCTTCGTCAATTTTTGCATTGGTTTTGGGGCCTGTTTGGCCAGCATACTCGGCAACCAGACCGCTGCGATCCGTTTCGACCAAATGTCCACTTTCCAGAACGCCGAGTGCACCATAGATCTCCGCGACGATCCGAGCGACCGTGGTTTTTCCGGTTCCGGGATTACCGACAAACGCCATGTGCAGACTTGGCTTCGTGGTCGGCAAGTCAGCTTCCGCACGCTGCCGCTCCATCTTTAAAAAATTGGTCAACGTTTGAATCTGATCTTTGATGGCATCCAGACCGATCAACCGGTCCAAGCTCTGCCGGGCATCGGCCAAACGCTGCTCTGGAGTGCGATCATCAGCAGGCTCTTTGGCTTTCTCTTTCTCGACCACGCCAGCTTCCGGTTGCATTCCAGCAATGGGCTTTCCTGAACCACCAGGCCCGGCGATCGGTGTCGGCTTTTCTGCCGCCGACAAGTCAACTCCTTCCCGCAATCGCTTCGCCTCACCACGCAACCACTTGAGGGCATCGCGAGCGTTATCCGTGTCTTTCTCGCTTGCCAAATGCTCCGGTGCGTGACCGCGCAACTCATCAAACTGTCGCTGCATCGATTGCAGACTGGCGTTGTCTGCAACTGAGACATCACCATCAACCGAGGCAAGTAAATTCGCCATCCTCATTGCCAAGGTTTCCAACTCACCCCAACGATCTCGAATTGCAGGAATCTCTGCAAATGGCCTGACAAGGTCTCGCCACTCAAAATCATTTGAAGCATTCAGCAACCAAGCAACTGCCTCCTGAAGCTGACTTCCCATCACCGACTTTCCCCAGATGTGCTCGAGCAACACACGCCCCATCTGACGCTGACCAATATTCCGTGCGTCGATCCCCTGAACTACTGCTGCAAACACCTTCATCAAAAGCCCTTGATGCAGATCCTGCATCTGGTCTGCGATGGAAGCAGCACTAGCGTCTTCGCCCCCGGTCAACCAGCCATAAGAACCACGCACCAAGTTGCCGCTGTCTACATACAGGGCTTGGGTTTCGCGTAGAGTTTCGCGATACAGACGAATCGTCTCAACGATTTGGTCATCAGTGCGTCGTGTCATGGTGAATTGAGCAGAAGAGTTCCAGTGAAAGAAAGATCACGCCATCTTAGCGAAAAAAACGTGCATCATGCTTCAGATCACGTCACTGCGTTAAAGCGACCAACGCATTAATAAGAACGAGTCACATCAGGTGCCTGAATTCGAGCTGCCGGAAATACGCAGGGCTAAAACGGGTGCTTCCGAGAATACTGTCATTGAGGCAACTGGACTGCAACCAGCCTGCCTGCCGCGTTTCTTGCATACACGCATCCTCCAAGCAGAACCGGAACGGTCCAGCAGCGTCCATCAAGAATGCTTGCCGAAGCAACCTCGTCGTATCCCGCCGAAGTGGCCTTGGCGACCACCAAACGGCCATCATCACTCAGAATCACCAACTTGCCGTCTGCAATCATCAATGAACCGCATCCGAGTCCACTCTCTGTCCACAAGACCTCGCCGGTATCATGCTTCATGCACGTGAGATTCACGACCCTTCCAAAGTTTGAATTACCATCGAAGCCATAGAGGAATCCGTCATACAAGATGCTGTTATTGAAGTGATTACGCATCTTTCGATTGTCGTAGACCAGTTCCAA
Organism: Rhodopirellula sp.; assembly: GCA_003513555.1. Taxonomy (GTDB): domain Bacteria; phylum Planctomycetota; class Planctomycetia; order Pirellulales; family Pirellulaceae; genus Rubripirellula. The sequence continues at coordinate 6,941 of DOPG01000246.1, forward strand.
CTTGCCATCATTCAAGCGGAATAAGCCACAGCCAACCTGATAGCCAGTCGAAACGTAAATGGTTCCCTCGTGGACGATGGGCGTGGTGGAATTGGTCCTGAACGGGGACTTCCATGGAAACGCATCAATCTGCGTTCCATCATCAGCCTGCACCAAACGAAGCGCATCGGAGTCAAGCGTCGCAATCAAGCCTACATCCTGATGATCAAAGCTGACAGCTGATCCATAACCAGCGGTGTGCTTTTCTGTTTTCCAATTCAGCTCACCCGACGTTTTACTAAACGACACGACGCGTCCAGCCTCGAGAATCAATTGGTCACCGAGAATGAAGGGAGAGCCGTTGAATCCCCATTCGGGTAATTGGACATCCAAATCAGCCTGCAAATCACGTTGCCAAAGAATCTTACCATCAGCCGCACGAAAGCAGGTCAACTGCCCTTCTTTGCCTACGGTATAGACGCGATCACCGTCAATGGTTGGTGTCGCCCCCGGACCGCCCTCATACAGATTATCAATCAATTTGGACGGGTAAGTATGCGACCAAATGGTCTTGCCGGTGCGTTGGTCGAGACAAAAAACCGACTCATTTCCATCCTCGTGCCCCATCGAGAAAAGTCGTCCCTCGGCAATGGATACCGAACTGAAACCAATTCCGATCTCTCGCTCCCAAATCACTTGCAGTCCCTCTTCGGGCCAATCAGTCGACCATCCTTTCTCGAGCGATATTCCATCATGCTGCTGCCCCATCCAGTTGGGCCAACTCGACGTCCCTGCTTGACTCCCCACTGCATCGGAATCAGATTCCTCGGCCATCACCGACAGCGGCAAGGTGATCGCATCAAAGACCATCGCGACGATGACAGCCAACGCGGCGATAAACATGAACCTGCGCATCAACACCCTCGTAGTACTAGCAATTTTTTATCAATGATAAGCCGAAGTCGGAGCAACCATTTTCCCAACGACCGTAGAAAGCAACACTGCATTCCAAAATTCCAAAAAATCTGCCTGCGGAGTACTTCATCGCTGACCGTTGCGGAGGTCAGCGATATTCAGATTTTCCTGCAAACCGGCAAGCTCTAAAATTGCAGACACTGAGTTAGAAAACGAACAACGCTCTCCATCCAGCCACAGAGACATTGCCTGCATAAGATCGCTCAAACCTTGTTCACTCCACCCAACAAGACCTGCAGTATACGCCAAAGCCCGGCGATTCCGAAGCTTACGGTGACCGAGTTCGACGAACTTGCATTCAGGACAGGTCAGCTTTCCAAGCATCAGCTAATTCAGCCAAACCCATTAGTTCGCCGACCGCTTTTTGATCTTTGTTCTTGCCAAACAAGACGTCATTGGCCTTGGCAATACTCCAATCAGGATGCGGTCGCTTGAGCAACGACATTTCCTGCCCCGCCTGAATCTGGCCTGGTTCATGCACACGGATGTACCAACCGGTTCGCCCCGTCTGCGACACATGCTTGGTCAAAGTACTGAGCCCCCAGCGACGGGCAATTTTCCAACATGGCTGCCGGGGCTGACTGACTTCAATCCTGCAGGGGCCCAACTGAAACTGATCGCCAATGCAGACAGATGTTTCATCCGCACCGTGAATCGTCAAGTTTTCTCCAAACGCCCCCGGTCCCATCTTCAAGTCCGGCAACTCCTCATTCCAGGCCCGGTAGTGGTCCGCGGCGTAGCACAGTACAGCCTTATCGGGACCGCCATGATGACGAGCATCCGCGACAAAGTCCCCATCTATCCCAAGGCACCCCATGTCAACCACATGATCGACGGGCGATTTGTAAAAGCCGGTCGTCCACTGGTGCTCGGCGGGGTCACGACTGGCAGGGTTTCCCTCGGTCAAAACCTTGCCAATCTGGATGCTCTCAATGGTGATCGGCATCGAATGTCTCGGGGGATCTGAGGGGAATCTCGGGAGCGGTTCTGAAGTTCGCGGGGTGACTGTCGCAAGTATTGGTGATTTCTAGGTTTGCGGCAACATCACAAAGGTGTTGGGTCGTTGTTAAGCCGAGTGGAACTCGCTAGAATTTAGCTTCCTTTTCACGGCCACTATGGCGTCTCCCTAAAACGCGACTCTTCTTAGGAATCCGGGCATTGGCAGAAGACGAAGGCAACAACGAAAACGGTGGCGAAGACGGTTCGGACATCACTCCTGAGGGCGAAGGCTCAGGGGGTGGCGCTGGCGCGTTGAGGATGGTGGACCTGCCGATCGAAGACGAGCTTCGTGACAGCTATCTGACCTACGCAATGAGCGTGATTGTCAGCCGAGCGCTGCCCGACGTACGTGATGGTTTAAAACCAAGCCAGCGAAGGATTCTGGTCGCGATGAACGACCTGAATCTGGGTCCGGGGAGCAAACGCGTCAAATGCGCGAAAATTTCCGGGGACACCTCGGGTAACTATCATCCCCATGGGGAAAGCGTGATCTATCCGACGCTCGTTCGGATGGCTCAAGAATGGAACATGCGGCGGATGCTGATCGACAAGCAGGGGAACTTTGGCAGCATTGCCGGACTTCCACCTGCAGCAATGCGATATACCGAAGCACGATTGAGTGCCGTCGCCGCGACCATGCTGGATGACATCAAGCTGGACACGGTCGATTACACCCCGACCTATGACGAAGCGCGGAACGAGCCAACGGTTCTTCCCAGCAAGTTCCCCAACCTGCTGATCAACGGCTCTGGCGGCATTGCGGTCGGAATGGCTACGAGCATTCCGCCTCACAACCCCACTGAGGTTTGTGATGCCGTGATCGCTTTGATTGACAACCCTGACCTGACGGTCGATGAACTGTTTGGCATTGTACCGGGGCCGGACTTTCCGACAGGCGGCATTATCTGCGGCCGTTCAGGCATCTGGCGAGGTTATCAAACGGGGCGCAGTACAATCGTGCTGCGGGCCAAATGCCAAACCGAGGAGATGAAGGGAAATCGCTCACGAATCATTGTGAACGAAATTCCTTACCAGCAAACACGAGACGGGGTGGTCAAAAAGATCGCGGAACTCGTCAACGGCGACAAAATCAAAGGCATCTCAGGCATTCGAGACGAGAGCGATCTCAAGGAACCCGTTCGCCTGGTCATTGAGCTTAAACGCGACGCTGATCCCGACGTGGTACTGAATCAGCTGTACCAGTTCTCGCCGCTACAAACGACGTTTTCGATGATTTTCCTGGCGTTGGTCGACGGGAAACCACGAGAGCTGACTTTGAAGGAAATGCTGACGGAGTTCATTCGCCATCGTCTGAACGTGATTCGTCGTCGAACACAATTCCTCCTGAATCGAGCACGACGGCGGAAGCACACGGTCGAGGGCCTGCTGCTGGCATTGGCGGACATCGACAAAATCATCCAGACCATCCGCGAAAGTCGCACTCAAATCGAGGCCAAACAGCGATTGATGGGGATTGAGTGCCCCGCCGCCATGATGCAACGGGCCTTGGGCGACGAAGGTTTTCAGCAATTCGTACTGGAGCGCGGCGAAGCTGCGGGGTACACGCTAACGAGCGTGCAAACGGATGAAATCCTGCGAATGCGTCTCGGACAATTGGTCAACCTGGAACAGGAGAAGCTGTCCAAAGAACACCAAGAGTTGCTGGCTGAGATTTCGGATTATCTGGATATCCTGGGCAACCAGGCCCGGATCTACCAGATCATCAAAGATGACCTGGAAGAGATCAAACGCAAATTTGGTGACACCCGCCGAACCGAGATTTCCCAAATGGAACTCGGTAACATCAACATCGAAGACTTGATCACCGAAGAGACAATGGTGGTTTCCATCAGTCACTCCGGGTACATCAAACGTACGGCCTCAAGTGTTTACAACACACAAAAGCGCGGCGGCAAGGGGCTCAAAGGTGCAAAGACTGATGACGCTGACCCGATCGAACACCTGTTCGTGGCCAGCACGCATGCTTATCTGCTGTTCCTGACCACGGCAGGCAAAGTGCGATGGCAAAAGGTCTATGACCTGCCGCAATTACCGCGAGACAGTCGTGGGCGGGCCATCGTCAACCTGTTGAATCTCGAAAAAGAAGAACGTATTGCTGAATGCCTGGCGGTCAGAAATTTTGATCAAGAAGGCTATTACGTCGTAATGGCGACTCGCAGCGGCCTTGTCAAAAAGACACCACTGGAGCAATACAGTCGCCCGAAACGCGGAGGCATTATCGCCATCAAACTGCGTGAAGGTGACGAACTGGTTGATGCAGCCGTGATCGGCCCCGGCGACGAAGTGGTTCTGGTGACGGCCCAAGGCATGGCCATTCGCTTCCGTGAGTCTGACGCCCGCCCGATGGGCCGAAACACATCGGGGGTCAAAGGCATCTCTCTGGTAGGCGATGACCATGTGGTCGGAATGGTCGTTGCAGATCCAAACGATTCATTGCTTACGATCTGCGAGAATGGCTACGGAAAACGAACCAAGTTCGGCCCCAATGCATCGGTCTCGGATGCCGACAATGGTGATGGTGAAGGAGAGGGGGAACTGGAACTGGCCTCCAGCGCCCGATACCGAACCCAGAACCGCGGTGGAAAAGGACTTCGGGATATCCGAACCAGCGATCGCAATGGTCAAGTGATCGGCATCGCACGCGTCAATGATGATGATGAAATCTTCATGATGACGGCCAAAGGCAAACTGCAACGCATCAAGGCGGCAGACATCAGTGTCATCGGACGCAACACCCAGGGTGTGCGAATCATGAATGTTGACGAAGGTGACAACCTGATCGCTGTTGTGCGTGTGCCAGCCGAAGAAGTTTCCGAAGACGAAACTGCTGAGGCAGCAACACAAACTGACGGCGAGAACGCTGCTGCTGAGAATAGTGCGCCCGCTGAAACCAAGGCTGGTTCAGATCCTGACCAACCAGAAGCGGGCCACGAAGGTTCGGAAAACGACAGCTCCGAGAGCGGCGAATCCCAGGAATAATCTGGCAGGAAACAGCTCCCTAATCCGCCAGTTTGCACCGCAAGACTGGCTGGATTAGTGCTGGTGACAAGGCGCAGCAATCATGCCTGAAATCCGCAGTGCGGCCGGATTTACCGTTCAATATGAAATGCACAGTCCGCATCGACACAGGCAGCTGAGATGAGCCTGCAGTGACTAGAAAACTTAGTCACTGGAAAATGCGGTTGAATGGCGCTCTTTACACCGCCCATCTGCTGCGGCCGAACTTGCTGCGTCCACGTGACGACACAGAAAAAGCCCGCCGGGAACCAATCCCGGCGGACTTCACTTTAAGATCACAATCACAGCGGTTCGACGAAGCCCAGCAGGTTGCGAACCTTGAGTGGATTACGAGATGCGGGCGACCAAATCGAGCACTTTGTTCGAGTAACCCCACTCATTGTCGTACCAGGCAACCACTTTGACGAAAGTACCGTCAAGCTGAATTCCGGCGCCGGCATCAAACACGGAAGTGCAAGACTCACCACGGAAGTCAGTCGCCACGACTTTGTCTTCGGTGTAACCAAGAACGCCTTTCATGCTGCCTTCGGAGGTATCCTTCATTACCTGACAAATCTCTTCGTAAGTCGCCTCTTTTTCCAATTCAACGGTGAGGTCAACAGCCGAGACATCGGAGGTTGGCACTCGAAAAGCCATGCCAGTCAACTTTCCATTAAGCTCGGGAATAACTTTCCCCACTGCTTTCGCAGCACCAGTACTGGAAGGAATGATGTTCTCAAGGATGCCACGTCCGCCACGCCAATCTTTCTTGGATGGGCCATCGACTGTTTTCTGAGTCGCCGTTGCTGCATGAACGGTTGTCATCAAACCACGCTTGATGCCGAAGTTGTCGTTGAGCACCTTGGCGAGCGGAGCAAGACAGTTTGTCGTGCACGACGCATTGGAGACAAAGACTTCCCCATCGTAGGAGTCATCATTGACGCCCATGACAAACATGCGAGTGTCGTCCTTGGATGGTGCCGACATGACAACTTTCTTCGCACCAGCGTCAATGTGTCCTTGTGCAGAATCGGAGGTCAAGAAGATGCCAGTCGATTCAACGACGACATCGGCACCCACATCACCCCAGGCCAGTTTCGAAGGATCGGTCTCAGCAGTGACACGGATTTCTTTCCCATTGACAATCAACTTGCCATCTTGGGTGGAAACCTCACCTTGGAAGCGACCGTGAACGGAGTCGTACTTGAGCATGTAAGCCAGATAATCAACTTCCAACAAATCGTTGATTGCTACAACTTCCATGTCGTCGCGAGCTACTGATGCTCGAAAAACCATGCGGCCGATGCGACCGAAACCATTGATACCGACCTTGATCATGATTGTTGTTTCCTTTTGCTATTAAGGCGTTTGTGTTGAGGGATACGAGTGCTAAATGAACAACAAGAAACACTCAGCACACCGGGCATTTCTTCTAAAATTCAGAATGGAACAATTGCTGATGATGTCCACATGGGTGTCGGATCCGCTGTATCGCCTCGTCGTGCAGAGAACGTCGTGGACTTCGCTACAGATTGATCCCCAGTCGCGTTTGCCAGTGACCTCAGCCACTCGACGCGAAACACCGATGTCTTGCCACTGCGGTGGCACCTCAACAACAATCGTGGTGAAATCAACATCGGTGATTGCACCGCAACGTTGAAATCGTGGTGGAGTGGGAACTTTCATTTCCCCATTCCGTGAGGCGGATTATAGGAATGCTAACTCAAAATGAACCAGCCCCCGCGCCAACAGCCGATCAGCAGCATCGACCCGGAGCAAGTTTCTGAGGCCAAGACCACGTCAGCCAGGCACCCTGAGCCCCCAATTCCACAATGGCGACGGCCCCGAGGCGTTGCCCCGGGCACATGGGAGTATGTCAATCAGCGGTCAATAGCCCACCATTACGACGCTTTTGTGGCAGATACACCGCTATGCGGGCTTGATCAGCACATCCTGCAAGAATCTCTTCCCGGGCCAAATCGGCCTGGGTCGGAGGCCATTCTCGACCTCGGATGCGGCAGCGGCCGAACCGCTTTGCCGCTGGCAAAACGTGGCTATGACGTGATCGGAGTCGACCTTAGCCGTGCCATGCTCGAAATCATGATTAACAAATTCAGGGCCAGTTGCACCGCTGGTACCATCTTTCCCGTTCAGGCAAACCTCGTCGAATTGCGGTGCTTTGCCGAACAAAGCGTGGATCATGCCGTCTGCCTGTTCAGCACGATGGGGATGATCCACGGCCGAACCCATCGAAGATCCATGCTCAATACCCTTTTCAGGCTTGTGCGTCCGGGTGGGACCTTCATCCTGCACGTCCATCATCGCTGGGCTGCCCTGAGAGAGCACCAAGGAATTCGACAACTCGCCCGATCGTGGTGGAACGCGATCCAAGACCGAAACAGTGAGTTCGGTGACTGCACTTACGCCTATAGGGGTCTGCAAAGCATGTTCATGCACCGCTTTTCAAAGCGAGAGCTTAAGCAGGACCTCCGAGCCACCGGATGGACGATCGACAGGATTGATCCGCTCTCGATTGATGGGTCGCACATCAACCGAAAAACCATTCTACCCGGTGGCTTTGTTTTCCATGCTGTCCGGAGCCCTCATGTCAAGTAACTGCGAGACTTGCCCAATGAATGTGGACAGCAGCACCGAACGTGACTTGGCTACAGAAACACCTCCATCCGATAGCCGCCACGAGCCTTACACTCGTAGACTGCCTGATGACATGGCACGCACGTTTCCTTGAACAAACTGATGTTTTTCAAACCTTCCAGCTCCCCCCCAAACCCGATAACAGAGCGGCCCGATAACAGAGCGGCCCCATAACAGAGCGGCCCCATAACAGGGCGGCCCGCTACTCAACGCACTGCAGTCACTGATCAGCACAGGAACGAAACGGTACACCGACTGATTTTCCCCAGATGAAGTCGACAAACGCCTGAAGTGGAGTAGAGAGGGGGCACCCGCAAGCCCGCAAGCGTCTCAGCGATCGCCTCGCATGATATCGCATTCTGCCGAACGGTTAATGTCATACCGCACCTGAAGATCCAGCAGCAAATTGGCTCAAAGATCGACATCCGGACCATGCATCATGGGTTGACAAAACAGTGCTTGGGCAAATTCGTGAAACCACAACGCAGCTTACTTTGTTGAGCGCGCAAAAGCTGGGTGAAGTCAATCGCAAGTAGCGATCTTGATGAATACAGCGGGAACCGAACCTCAACAGGAAGCTTCTGCAATTTTTGGCGTCCACTTCTATTGTTACCGAGCGCGAGTTCAGACTTGTCCCGGCAAATCAGCAGCATTAAAGGAGCGTGGCAACAGTTCAGAAAGATTGCAGACGGTGCGTGCTCCATCGATCAGGTTGACGAGAATGATGGGCGTATTGAGACCGAATTCAGCGAGAAATTGACGACATGCCCCGCAAGGTGGAACTCCGCCAACGCTTGCAATCGCTACACCTCGCCATTTCCGATGGCCAGCGGAAACTGCTGCCGCAGCGGCGGCTCTCTCGGCACATAGCGATAATCCGTAGCTGGCGTTTTCCACATTGCACCCAGCCATCACTTGACCATCCTCGAGCAAAATTGCAGCCCCGACTTCAAACTTACTGTAGGGAGCGTAAGCACGTCCGCATGCATCCACAGCAGCAAGAGCCAGCTGTTCGATTCTTCGGTCACTCAACTTGGACGACATGCAAACATCCGTCAGGGGAACAAGGAGGAAACGCGAGGCTTCTTCGTGAATTATGAAATGACCTTGTACTGTTCGAAGGCCAGACTATGTATCTACTCTACATCGTTGCTGATCGAATTAAATCTACACATCCGCAATTTGTCTGTGCAACACCAGCGGCCTCGCAGCAACGGGATCATCGACCACATCGACTGCGGCCTTCAATCCCCCAACATACTCGCTGGCTCGATGCCGAGCACAGTAAAGCGTTAGCAGTGGCTCTCCCTTTTCAACTGGGTCACCAATGCGTTGATGCACTTTCAAGCCAACGGCGTGGTCAATTTGATCTCCCTTCTTGCGACGCCCCCCACCCATCGAAACAACGGCACGCCCTAGGGCCCGACAGTCATATTGTGCGACCCAGCCCGCGTTTTCAGCAGTAATGACGTGTGATTCAGCGAGCGGCAACGGACCTTGCCACCTCCCTTGCTGTGCACGGAGCATGCGTTCGAACCGTTCAAAAGCAAATCCCTGATCGATCATTTGTCCAAGCTTCAATTTTGCTTCTTCTACGTCTTCGACCACCGACATTTTAAGAAGCAGCGTCGCACCCAATTCAATCGCGAGATCACGCACAATTCCAGCCCGCCCCTGTAAAACCTCAACCGCTTCGTTGACCTCACAGGCGTTGCCGACTGCCTGCCCAAGAGGTTGATCCATATCGGTCAACAGAACCGAAGTTGGTAATCCGGCATCGTGACCAACCCTCACAAGCGTGTCAGCCAACTCACGCGCGGCATCCAGTTCCTTCATGAATCCACCTGCCCCGACTTTGACATCCATCACCAGGGCATCCAAATCCTCTGCCAACTTCTTACAAAGGATGCTCGCAGTGATCAGCGGAACAGATTCAACCGTTCCAGTCACATCGCGCAGGGCATATAACTTCCGGTCAGCCGGGGCAATCCGATCACTTGCGGACTTGATAAATACCCCTGCATCTGCAAGTACTTCAGCGGATTTCGAGGGTGACAAATCAATGTTAAATCCAGGAATCGACTCGAGCTTGTCTAGCGTGCCACCACTGATCCCGAGGCCACGACCACTGATCCTCGGAACATCAAAGCCGCACGCAGCCAAGGTGGGCGCCAACACCATCGAGGTCTTGTCTCCCAAACCTCCAGTACTATGCTTGTCTACCCGCTGACGCTCGGGATTCCCTTGATTCCGCGGAAGCCGGTCTCCACTATCCAACATCGCTTGGGTCAAGGCAGTCGTTTCCCGCCGATTCATTCCCCGCAGGCAGACAGCCATCGCAAAAGCGGCCATCTGATAATCCTCGACGTCCCCATTACAAAACCCATCAATCAGGAAGTGGATTTCCTCATCTGTCAAAGCCAGCCCCTCTCTTTTCTTGACCAACAGGCTCGGAATGTACATGAGTTCGCCGCGGATTCGAGGAAGACGGACCATACAAAGGTCTTGAATGCCCGTTATATTACATAGGCGAAGAAAAGGCGATTCAATTTGGAGCTTCCCTGAAGATGATCTCTCGCAGTCACTGCAAAAACACGACCATTGGATTCAGCATGTACAAAGTTTGGTGCAACAGATGCTCCGAGAAGAACGCATTTCTCAATAGCTTCTCGACTGATCATTCTGGCAAACCACTGGTATCGGGGTGCGTCCGGAATCCAAGCCTGATCGGTGTTTGTGCACTCCTGCTAATGGTATTCTCAAGCAGGGGTTTTGTTTCTGCGGACGAATCTGATGTGGGTAGCACAACCGTCAACGCGGAGACACCTGCACGCGTCGAGGCAGCGGAATCGCCCAACGGCAAAACAAAAATCGACCTCACTGATTTGGACCTTGCCGAACTGGAGTTGCTGGTAGGCCCTCGTGCATTATCGCGAGCGTTTCGGAATGCGGCTCGAAAAGCAACTCCCGCAACCGTCAC
>DOPG01000246.1:17729-52159 GCA_003513555.1 Rhodopirellula sp.
GGAATGCGGCTCGAAAAGCACCTCCCGCAACCGTCACGATCCTGTCTTACGGCCAAGTCAATGTGATGGCGAATCAAAATCCGCCAGCCGCGCCGGTGAATCCTCTTCAAGGTGACTCAAAACCAGAGGAGCGTCCCGAACCGGACAAGACTCAACTGACAGGTGTCGGTAGTGGCGTCATCGTGTCAAAGGATGGGATGATCATCACAAACAACCATGTCATCACTGGCGCAAAACGAGTGGTAGTGAAATTGGCTGACGAGACCGAAGTGGAAGCAACGGCAGTCCGCGGCGATGTCGATAGCGACGTAGCAACCCTCAAAATCAAACGTAAAGGCGGCTTTCCTGCAGTCGAACTTGGCAACTCGGATCTTCTCGAAATTGGAGACTGGGTGTTGGCAATCGGCAGCCCGTTCCGCTTGGAAGCGACCGTCAGCGCGGGCATCATTAGTGCGAAAGATCGTGCGTTGCAGCGAATCAGCCGAGGCCGTTTGCTGCAAACGGATGCTGCGATCAACCCAGGCAACTCTGGCGGTCCTCTGGTTGATCTGGATGGACGTGCCATCGCAATCAGCACCGCCATTGCCTCACGCAACGGTTCTTATCAGGGAATCGGTTTCGCAATCCCAATCAACCAGGCCAAGTGGATTGCCGATGAACTGGCACAACACAACAGAGTACGGCGTGCTGCCATTGGAATCCGGATGGCGGAATTGAATCCAAAAATCGCAGGCAAATTCAAACTGCCCGTTGGCTTGGGCGTGCTCGCCTATCAAGTCACCAAGGACTCAGCTGCCGAAAAAGCTGGAATCGAGCCGCTGGACGTCATTCTTGAGTTTGCAGGAGAGAAAGTCAGCGACCCAAGCAGCTTTCAGGAAATCGTTGAACGCAAGCCTGTGGGTTCGACTCAGGACATCAAAATCTACCGTAAAGGCAAAGAGATCATGCTGAAGGTGGAGCTGGCAACCCTAGAAGACCCCACGCTGCAAAAGGAAAAGTCAAAGCGGGACGACTCGAAAAACAAAAAGGGTCAAAACGATCGTGAAGCAAAGAGGAACAAAGCTTCCAAAGCGAATCCTGACCATGAAAAAAGGGAAGACTGAGCACCAACTCCGTCAGCAAAGCCCGGCAATCCAGAAGCAGTAGCCCTTAAAAAATCGTGGGTGAGATGCTGATGGATCGATGACATGACCGAACCACAGGCCAACCAGATCGCTTGTCCGGGTCAAACGTCAATGAGTTCCCGAATGAAGTTCGGATTCGGGTCACTTTTGCCCTTCTTGTCGCACTTGAAGAACTCGCTCACGTAGCGAGTGGTTGTGCGTTTTTCTGGCACCTTAAAGCGATCCCCCTTCTGCAGCACCGGGCGGTATTCATCCATCCGCCCAAATTGACGTGTGCCTGCGGCCTGACAGGGGAACCAGTGGCCTTTCCCAGAAGCGTCCTCCAGATAGAACTCGGGATAACAGTGTTCTGGAATCCAAACCATACGTGCGGGAATTTTTGCATTTCTACACAAGGCAACGAACAGACTTGTCATTTCTTCACAGTCCCCACGTCCCTCTCTCAGAGCCTGAGAAGCGTTCTTCAGTGAACCCTCAACATACCTGACTTTCTCACGCACAAAGTCATAGATCTGCTCAACACGCGCCCATGCGTTGGGGACCTCTTCAGCCGCAAGACCTCGCCATGCAGCCTTGATGCGTGCATTACTGCTATCAATATACGGACTACTGGAAAGGAAGAACCGTAAGTCACGCCCTGCTTTTGCCGGGATGACGAGATCATCAGTTTGAGTAGGACCAACAATCCTTGATCGCTCGATGGCAATATTGAAAGTCATTTCAACAGTGGAACCGGCGGGCACGCGCGCCATTTTCAGCATCACCTGTTTCACCCCACCGCCGAGTTCACGGGTATCCCACGCCGTGACTTGTGGATCGATAGTCCGTCCCGTAACAGTCACTTTTTGCTCGGGCCAATTCATTGGAACTGGAAAAGTAGCAAAGACATTTGTGCAGGTCACAGGCGTTGTTAGCACGAGACCGATTCGCCAATTCTGCACCTGTGGCGTTTCGTAACTCAGGCGTGTGTCACCCACTTCCTCTGGTTTCTCATCGGCCCGATTCTGAGCATTCACCCCAGGCAGTGAGTACATCCCAAACGCTGCCAGACCACTACACAACGCATAGCGACGATTCAGCATTCCAGTGGAACCCAACACACTCATCCGAACTCTCATTTCCGTGCACCGATGTACGGGGTGAAACAAAAAAGCCGAACGGTCGGAGTAAAGCATTGCCAAGGCAGCTTTACTACGACCGACGCTCGCTACGATAAAACCAGTTTAACTGACTGGTTCTGAACAGGTTTAACGGATGGCCCAAATCCCAGCAGTCTTATAGCGAGTTACTACCCGCGGACTCTTCCCAGAGGATTCTGCTTCCATCCGTATCAAATTTACGGGCATTGAAGCTATCCGTTTGCATGGGGGCACCCGTCCCTCCCATGATCTGGCCATTTTGCGGAATCACCTGCCCTGACTGATAGGGATCAGCGGCTGCATACGTCCCACAGCCACAATTATTAGGTACAGTTGCGCCGCAACCGCCACAAGGCTGAGCTGAATAAACTTGACCGTTACATCCGGCAGCAGATTGCTGAAACGGCCCCGAAGGGTTGGGAGCCTGCATTGCATTTCCAAATTGGGGGCCTGCTGAGCCACCGCTGCAGAGTCCGCATCGTGCACCACGACCGAACAGAAAATTCTTAACTCCGGTGCATCCGGAACTAAAGGTCACGAGCGTCATAACCGCGATGACCGAGCAAATACGAGTGTTCATGTTATCTTCCTTCATATGCATAGCGAGCGTATTCGGCAGTCTCAAAGATGAGACCACTGAAAATTAGGCCACAGACAATGATGTGCAAACGCAACATTGTTTTTTTTCTGCAACAATGTGGTGACCCAAGTGAACTTCCACCAAGATCCGACGACGTGTTGTTCCCCATGAAGCCCTCCCACCGCAATCGAAAGCAATCTGCCGCCGCCATTGCAGCAGCTCTGGTTTCCCTCAGCGTGTCTAGCCAAACGAACGCCGAAGAGTTGCTTCCATGGATGCGACCGCACACCCCACCTCCAAATGAAATGACCTCGGTGTTCGCCCACACCGCCCCAGCCCTGCGTCCGGTGTCACTACCGGACCTGACTGGAAGCACTGCCGACGCTGCGAGCAAAGCAGCCCGAGAACAAATCGCGCTGACGAATATTCCGGATGTAGCGGACAGGTTCTGGATGATCAGCACCCGCTCGCTCACCAGTTCGACCTGCAACGTCAATCTCGATTCACCCCAATTGCAAGTTCAACGCCTGGACAGCCGAGGCAAGGCATCACCCGCAACGATCGACGAATATCTGGAGGCTCTCACACCCGAACGCCAAGTGGTGGTCTACGTGCACGGAAACAGAATGGCCTCCAAGAAGGTTGTTCACCGCAGTTTCTCTGTCTATCGCAGTATCACTCGATCTCATGAAAAGCGTCCGATGGACTGGGTAATTTTCAGTTGGCCCAGCGCCAAGCAAGGAACGCTGATCCATGATGTCAGACGCAAAGCATCTCGCACTGATGCACAGGGGCTTTACCTTGCTTGGCTGCTGCAAAAACAGGTAAAGCAGACGGAATCAACCAAGATGATTGGCTTCAGTTTTGGCAGTCGAGTCATCACGGGGGCGCTGCATTCTCTGGCCGGAGGACAACTGGGGGGGCGTCTTCTTCCCGGGCCACCCACCACAGGTGCTACGGTCGATGTAGGCTTGGTTGCCCCAGCAATCGACAGCCATTGGCTGTCGGAAACGGGCTATCATGCAATGGCGACCAAAAATCTTGATCGACTGGCACTGCTGTACAATCGACGTGATGCGGTTCTGAAACGATACTGGCTAATCAACAAGGTCCGCGGGCGAGCAGCGCTGGGCTATACAGGACCTCGATCCTTTGCACCTCGTGCTGACGGCACAGAACTTCCCGTCGTTGCTCGCGACTACTCATCTTACATTGGCCTGCGTCACAACGAACTGGACTACTACACCAAATCCCGACACGCAGCCAATATCATGGCCGACTTGATCAATGACACCGACGACACCAAAACCAACGACAGCGAAACCCGGTGAATCAACTGATTTGATCCCAATTGGTTTTCTGAAGGGCGAATGGGTAACCCAGGATCAAATGGTGATCAGTGTTGATGACGGAGGCTTTCGGCAGGGCGTTACCGCCGTCGAACGCCTGCGAACCTATGGTCACGCAATCTTTGAACTTGAGCCTCATTTGGATCGCTGGCAACACAGCATCTCACACATGGGTCTTGATGGTTTACCTGACATGGCTGATATCGGCGCCATGCTGCAGGAACTGCTCTCCCGAAATCAGCACATCCTCGATTTGGAAGGCGAACTGGGCATCACACTATTTGCGACTCCGGGGACGCCGATATCTTCACGCCCCACGTTTGGAATGCACATCAATCGCCTCAATTTGAAGAGCATTCAACAGAGACAGAAATGTGGTCAGCCATTGGTAATCACCGACATCCAGCAACCCTCTCCCCAATGCTGGCCAAGAACAATCAAAGTCCGGTCGCGACTGCACTACCATTTGGCAGATCAAGCAGCAAGACAGAAAGACCCGACTGCCTCAGGTGTTCTCATCGAGAACGATGGCACAATCACCGAGACAAGCATCTCAAATATCGCGATCGTCAAAGCTGAAAGAATCCAAACTCCTCCAAGAGACCAAGTCCTGCGTGGAATCACTCAAGCTTACGTGGAACAACTGGCACGAGAGATTCAGATTGACTGGACTACTTCTAAAATCACGATGACTGACATGCTTGAGGCCGATGAGGTCTTGCTGATGGGCACCGATGGCGGTTTGTGGTTCGCCAACCGGGTGAATGAAAACACGGTTGGCAGTGGAGATGCACGACCAACCTACCAGGCGTTACAGCGGCAGTTCCAGACAAAGCTGGACCTCATCCAAAATCCAAACAGTGCCGATTTTAATACTCGTTGAACCAAACTCTGCCTACGGTTCACACTGGCTGACACCCAGACTTGCGTGCCGGAAACGCCTGATTTAGTGGACACAGCCGTTCACATCCATCTTAACGATTTCAAAGCGATCATTTCAGTTGGGAAATGCACAACGATGCCCCTCACGTGGCAGCAAACCGTTACACTGTTGGCGTTGTATTTCTGGAGTTCTTTGATGGAGTACCCAAACGGTGTATCGATTTCTGCAGGCAAACGTTTTTGTTCTGGGTTTAATTCTGGTTGCGTTGGTGATCGGATGCGGCCCCTCCGTTGAATCCACGACAGACAACAGCAATGGTGGTTCAGCAGAAGCAAAATCACTTCGGATCGCGGTTATCCCGAAGGGCACCAGTCACGAATTCTGGAAGTCCGTTCATTTTGGTGCACAAAAAGCCGCGGATGAATTGGGAAATGTCGAAATCATTTGGCGCGGTCCTGTCGTCGAAAGTGATACAGGCAGCCAAATTGAGGTGGTCAAGAACATGATCACCATGCAAGTCGATGGAATCGTCCTTGCCCCCAACCAAAAAGGCGGCTTGGTGGATGCAGTCGAAGAATCAATTGGCGAAGGAATCCCTGTTGTGATCTTTGACAGTGGACTCGACGAGGGTCCTCAAATCGTCAGTTACGTAGCCACCGATAACTACAAGGGTGGACAGATGGCAGCAAGGCAAATGGCTGCCTCGATTGGTGACCAGGGAAATGTCATTCTGCTGCGTTACATTGCAGGCAGCGAAAGCACTGAACAACGAGAGCAGGGTTTCCTGGACGGGCTCAAGGATTACCCGAACATCAAAGTGGTTTCTTCGGACCAGCGCGGTGGTGACAACACTACTTCATCCAAGGAAAAGGTAGATCAACTTTTGCAAACCTATGGCGATGACCTTGCCGGAATCTTTGCAGTCTGCGAGCCCAATGCCAATGGCACCCTTGAGTCACTGAGGAACGCGGGCTTGAACAAGAAGGTCAAACTGATTGCGTTTGATCCAAGCGATGCACTGACAGAAGCACTTACAGACGGTTCCTGCAGCGGAATCATTATTCAGGATCCGGTGCAGATGGGCTATCAGGCCGTCAAGACGATGGTGGGTTCGATCAATGGTGAGAAGGCAGAGGCATTCATTTCAACAGGTGAATATGTTGCCACACCGGAAAACATGAACGACGAGGAATCGCAGCGTTTGCTCAAGCCTTCGATTCTGGAATAGGCGCGTTCGCACATGATGTCGAACAATGAGAATGCCGGCATCAGTGCCGCGCAAGCTGAAAACAGTAGCAACACGCCCCCCTACCGGCCTCCAGTGGATGCCGCCCTGTTGTCGGGCTGCTTGCTGACGATGAATTCGATCTGCAAGAGCTTCGGCCCCACGCGCGCCTTGAACTCCGTGTCACTTTCCGTTCAAAGCGGAGAAGTTCTCGCCTTGATTGGCGAGAACGGTGCTGGCAAGAGTACTTTGCTGAAAGTCCTCAGTGGCGCTCATCGAGCTGACGCTGGCACCATGTCGATTGACAACAAACCCTACCGCCCCCGGGGCCCTCAGGACGCGAGAGCTGCCGGAGTGGCAATGATTTATCAGGAATTGAATCTGGCACCCGACCTCAGCGTGGAAGACAACCTGCTGCTGGGGCATTCCAATGTTGGTGCAGGGTTTCTTTTCCGATCAAGGCAGCGCGAGCAAGTACAGGAAGCCCTGAACATGGTCGGACTGAACTCCCTTAGCCCAACCGCTATCGTGGGAGAACAATCGGTCGCAACCCAGCAATTACTCGAAATCTCTCGGGCTTTGATCAGCAAAGCGAATATCATTCTGTTCGACGAACCAACCAGTTCGCTGCCCCAGAAAGATGTACATCGACTGTTCGAAATCATTGATCGGCTGAAACGACAGGGGATGGGGTTAGTTTATATCAGCCACTTTCTCGAGGAAGTGCGTGCGGTGGCTGATTCCTACAGTGTGCTACGTGATGGCGAGAATGTGGGCGACGGTCGCATTGATGATGTCAACGACGACCAAATCGTATCGATGATGGTCGGTCGAGACGTCAACGATCTGTTCCCCAGTGTTCCTCACGAACCGGGAGAACCTTGGGTAAGCATTGACCGACTGCAGGGTGATTCAGTTCCCAGCGAAATCTCTTTGGACCTGCGTCGCGGCGAGATTTTTGGCATTTCAGGTTTAGTGGGGGCGGGACGCACAGAACTACTGCGAACCATGTTTGGACTCGACCATATCACCGGTGGGCAAATCCAGATTGATAATTCCAGAGTCCGGCATTCGGTACGGTCAAAGATGCGTGCGGGCTTTGGAATGTTGTCCGAAGACCGGAAACAGGAAGGCCTGGCGCAAGACTTATCACTGATTGAAAACACGACACTCGGAAACCTGGACAAGTACACCACCTTCGGCCTCATCAATCTGCGAGCCAGAAGCAGGGTAGCCCAGGAATTAATGGAGCAAGTGGAAGTTAAATCGCACTCCGGCCATCAGCGAGTGTCAGAACTTTCCGGCGGCAACCAGCAAAAAGTTGCGATTGCAAGGATCTTGCATCAGGACGCCGAAATCTTGCTCATGGACGAACCGACCAAAGGCATCGATGTCGGAACCAAGGCAGAAATCTATCGATTGATGGGCACGTTGGCAGCACAAGGCAAAACGGTCGTGTTTGTCAGCTCCTATCTACCTGAACTCCTAGCAGTCTGCGACCGCGTCGGCGTGATGTCGCGTGGACAAATGCGTGCCATCCGCGACGCCGAACAATGGACGGAAGACGAAGTCATGGCCACGGCCATGGCTCTTGAAGAATCTCCTGTGATCAATCCCCAAGTCTAAGACACAAAATTTCCCATGGTGAAAAAGTTACTCTGGCAGCTCGGACCACTGGTCGCGTTGTTTGTCATCATGCTCTTGTTCACGATCGCGGACAGCATTTTGGGTGAAGGCTACTTCATGTCGGCGCGAAATCTTCGCGTGATCAGCAGCAGTGCGGCCCTGATAGCGGTACCCGCATTCGGCATGACATTAATCATCATCTCAGGTGGCATTGATCTCTCCGCCGGAACAGCTCTGACTCTTTCAGGCACAGCGCTGGCCCTCAGTTTGAAAGCGGGTGATCCAATCATGAATGCATTCATGCTGATGTTGCTCACTGGCTGCCTCTGTGGACTTGCCAATGGGGTCATGATTAGCGCTACCAAAGTAGTGCCTTTCATCGTAACCCTCGGCACCATGACCATCTTCCTGGGTATCGGACAGATCATATCCGGTGAATCGACGGTCTACGCGCCGAAAGAAAACATCCCAGACTGGCTAAGCCTCTGTTACACAGGCAGCAACAACGAAAAATATCTTATCCCAAAGATACCCACGAGCGTGTTGCTGGCGATCATGCTGGGAGTTGGTGTTGCCACCATGATGCGGTACACCGTTTTCGGGCGTAATGTCTTCGCAATCGGGTCAAGTGAATCAACCGCTCGTCTTTGCGGCATCAATGTCCCTGGAACAGTGATCGCCGTCTACACCATTGCAGGCTTCTTTGTGGCAATCGGTGGCCTGCTCTACTTCGCAGATGTAAAGAACGGAAATCCCAGCGATGGCACAGGAAAGGAACTGGAAATCATCGCTGCGGTTGTCCTTGGCGGCGGGAGCCTCAGCGGGGGCCGGGGATCAATTTTTGGAACCATGATCGGTGCACTGATCATCACCGCAATTCGCAGCGGTTGCAGCCAACTGTCCATCCCAAATACTTACACCCATATTATCATCGGTTGCATCATCATTATCGCCGTAATTGTCGACCAATTGAGACACGGGTCACCCGAGTGGTTCTTTCGCATGTTTCGCAATCAAAACACAGCGTGATACATACCGTTACCACACCTTTTTCCACTTGCCTCCCATCAACGTCACGACGCTCCAACGCACCGGCAATGGCTACAATGCACGACGTCGATACACAGACTGGTTTTCAGCACACTCCGTTCGCAACGACTGCTGCAAAACCAGCCCTGAAACACTTCTGACACACTTCCCCAGCGTTACAAGAAACTGAGAGCAATTCGCGCCCCGCCAACGCATAGCACCGGCCTATCCTGCAGTTCCATGGAGACACGTTGCTGGCACAAGTCTCCATTTGGTCTTCGTTAAGATTGCAAACAAAAAAAACATTACAGATGGTAACCACCGTGCAGAAGGTAGTGCAGATTTGACACACTGAAAACGCGCACCATCTCTGCAAAGTATGCGACATAGCATTGTAGGATCAGACACGACAATGACCTTAACCCGGTGTTATGCACCATGAACAAAATGACTCTACGCATGATTGGATCCACGACATGGATCGCTCTCATAGCACTGTTGGTCGCGGGATTGCGAAACGAGCAGCAACGAGTAGCAGCGGTCTCCGAAGAATCGCTTAAGAACTATCTGTTCGGCACGCAGGACGAAGTACCCGTAAATTTTCCAGCGGGATCGTTACGTCTGCACGATCCTGTTTTTCTTCAGCACGCTGATGGATCGTGGACACAAGTTGGTTTTGTACAGGAAATAGATCGCATCTCTGACGAATCCGCTCCCCCTTCATCATCTGGCATTTTGAAATGGCATTCTTCCCGGATTGAGGCGACCCACTGCCGTTTCATTCTGTACCGCAACCGCGGCCGACTGGAGGATGTGATTGCAACCATGCTTCCGCCCGCCACTCGGGCAAAGATCCAAAAGCGTTTGGCAACCACCATGAAAAAGCATGGCGAGGAATTATCAAATGCTTTTGTGCCACTGGTTCAAGATAGCCTGAAGCGGTCTTTGCCAATCATTGAAGCTGAACTTCGCCTTTCGGTCCAAAGACATCGCAGCGAAATTGAAGCCTTGGGTGACCGCTGGAACGACGAGGTGGTTAGTCAACGCCTGGTACCTCTCGCCCGCCGCGAGATAGTTCCTATTGTAAGGAAACACGGCCAACCCACCGCCGAAGACATTGGTCGCGAACTATGGGACCGCGCGTCAATCTGGTCGTTCGGTTGGCGAGCCGCTTACGACGGACTCCCTCTTGTTCCACGAAAGGATCTGGTGCGAGAAGAGTGGACACGTTTCGTCGAAGATGAAGCAGTCCCGATTTTTGAAGAGCGAATGGATGACATCGTCACCAGCGTCCAAAGAATCGTCGCCGACGTAGCTGCCAACCCGGAAGTTCGAAAAGAATTGACGGATGTTGCGATCGTGATCGCGAACGATCCACAAGCCCAACAATTGGTACGACAAATCCTAAAAGAATCTTTGGTCGACAATCAGCAACTCAAGGATTCGTGGAAAGAGGTGTGGAACAGTGACCAGGCACGCAAAGCATTTGAATTGGCCGGCGATAAGCTGGAGCCAGTGATACGGAAAATCGGCGATGACCTGATTGGCTCTCGAGAACTTGGTATCAATCCAAACTTCGCAAGAGTCCTAAGAAGCCAGATTCTGGGCAAAGACCGGCAATGGATCGTCGCCATCCCGAACCAGAGAGACGGTTCCACACGAGTCCCACGCTTCGAAACTTCAACAGAGGCAATGCCTTATCCGGTCGTCTACCTTGCCAATCCTGAAAACATGCAGCTTGCAGTCACTGACACAAAAGCAACCATGCCTGGCGGAGTAAATCACGGCAAGCAAACTGATTCTGTGGAGGCAAACGGGCAATGACAATGAAACGTATTGCTGACCATGACTCGCCCGACACGCAACTGTCGGCGCCGAAATCACTTCACCTGAATCGCCTCAAGATAAAAGCAGGTGATCGCGAACTATTAGCTGATACAAATCTAACGATCACTGCGGGCAAGATCACCGTGATTGTGGGCGGAAGCGGTGCCGGAAAATCGGTTCTGCTACGAACCCTTGCCGGTTTAATCCCCAGCAATGGCCCAGTTATTAAATGGGATGGAACAATAGAAAGTGGCAATGATTCCCCACTGACATCCCGAACGGAAGCCGTGGGCAACAGCCACTCAAACAAAGATCTGCAAGACAGTACGCCGACATCTGACGCCATCCCGAAAGTTCAACCACGCATCGGCATCGTATTCCAGCAATTTGCACTATTTGATGAATTGTCACCGACGGAAAATGTCCAATTCGCACTCGATCACCGTAACGACCGAACCCGGACTTCTGGTCAATCATCACGGCAATGGCTGGAAGAACTGGGGGTACCTGCCAAGACTCCAGTGGCTGCATTGAGCGGGGGCCAAAAACAACGTTTGGCAATCGCGCGTACGCTTGCTGCCAACCCTGACATCATTCTTTATGACGAACCAACATCGGGCTTGGATGCAGCCAGCGGTCGAAAAGTGGCTGAGTTGATTCGCCACACGCATGACACGTATCAGCGAACCAGCATCCTTGTTACCCATGACTACGAGACCCTGATCCCGATTGCGGACGAAGTCCTGTTGCTGGACAGTCAGAGCCGACTTCTGGTGCCCGTCCCGCGTCAGGATTGGCCTCAAATTCCGACGCGGATGAGACCCGTTCAACTCTCCGACACTCCAATCCGTCCGCCCACCTTGGCTCAGCAGACCACGGCGAAAATCGACGCGTTCCTGAGGCAAACTGGTTCAACCGTGGTTGCAGCGGCTAGGATTCCGTACGACCTGCTGCCTCTGTTCCCGCGTCCTCGTTGGGGGCTGCGTTTCTTCGCTCATTACCTGCGGTTGGTAGGCGGTGTATCCGCATGGATTTACCTGATTCTTGCGGGGCTAATCGTTGGTTTCACGGGAACCTACTTCACGTTCCGGTTTCTGCCGTTTCGACTCTACACTCAACCTTTGTTGATTGATGAACTCTTATCATCGATCGGTTTTGCACTTTACCGAATTCTCGTTCCTGTGTTGGCAACCATTTTGATTGCGGCACGTTGTGGAGCAGCGGTCGCAGCTGATGTAGGCGTAAAACAATATGGAGGACAGATTGATGCGATGCGAACGCTTGGAGTCAAGCCAAGACTCTACCTACTGATTCCAA
The DNA here is from genome assembly GCA_003513555.1 of Rhodopirellula sp. GTDB lineage: Bacteria > Planctomycetota > Planctomycetia > Pirellulales > Pirellulaceae > Rubripirellula. Next base: position 29,829 of record DOPG01000246.1, read on the forward strand.
TTGTGCTGGCCTTCATGTTGGCAACGCCCATTCTGGAATGGATGGCCTTCACGTCTGCGCGTTTCATCAGCATGTTCAGCTTCACAGCAACACACCCGGATGTCGGACCTTTTTTCTGGGAACAGCATTTCTATCGTAATCTGCTCACTTCGGACGGGGGCTGGCCTCAAGGCTGGGGATGGGTGATGCTAAAGAACTTGGCGTGTGGAATTGGAACCGGTGCGATCGGTTTTTACCGAGGCCTGGCTCCGAAGCAATCCGCCAGTGATGTGAGCGACGCAATCACGTCGACAGTACTATGGACCACTTTGTATGTATTATTGGTGCACTTCATCATTGCCTTGATTGAATTCTAGCGCCTCGCCTCATCTCCTCAGGAAATCAGCGGATGGACAAAAAAGCAAAAAAACGACTCAATGTCATTAACAAGAAACTCCAGACCCTGCGACCACGCTTGTCAGGATCACGAGAACAAGCTGACGACGCGGAAGAACTGAAAGCTCTTGAAGACGAAATCACCAGTTTGGAAGAAGAAGCCGCCAAATTGAAGGCTTCCTGAGAGCGGCAGAACTTTCCACGTCAATTTTGAAAGGTCATCAGATGAAAATGAACCGGCGAGACGAAGGTAGGCTGATGTTATTCGTTCTCGTTTTCTTTGGAATCCTTGCCGTTGCTGGCGTATGGATTCAATCAATTGAAATCCCTGCATCGAATGACGTTTCAGTCAGTTCAGAACTAGAGTGAAGATTGTGAGCAGGACCTGAAACATGTGGATTCTGGAAATACTTGCAGAAGTAATTTTGACTTTCTTTGACGTGCCGTGGAGCAGAAAGCAATGGTACGCTCAGGTGCTGTGTTTAACCGTTTTTATTGCTGCGTGCTTTCTTGCTTGGTATTTCCTTCTTGGCTGAAAAGGATGTGACGACGCTGCGGACCCGCTCATCCAAGCTGGTTCGTTGGCTTGAAAGTGAATCAGTTTTTCTGTCTGCGGATGCCTGAAAGACAGACGCTGAGCATGCAGGCACATCGGTGGATCCCCGAGCGTCACCGTCTGATTTGCCACACGCTGGCCATCGATAAGATAAGTAGGGTCGCCGAGAACAGGCGTCCTCCTTCCCCAAAGGTGTAAACGAATCTGGTTTGTGCGTCCGGTTTCCGGAAATGCATGCAGGACGGTCGTGCCATCAGTCAACTTCTCAAGCACATGGAAACGAGTGCGTGATTCCTTGCCATCGTGACGGAGGTCACGTGTTCCTCCTTCCACTGTTTCTTTTGCGATGCGGTCATCACAAATGAAGTCCATGTCCGGTGGATGACCAACGCACCGCACTAGATACTGCTTGCGCACCTGATTCAACTCAAATTGTTGCCGCAAATCCGTTGCAATTCTGCGGTTTTTTGCCAGCACCATCACGCCCGTTGTGTTGGCATCAAGGCGGTGCACGAGCCTCAAATCTTCGTGGGGATAAACCTTGGCCAGCAATGACGTCAGCGTATTGAGATTGAATCGACCGCAAGGATGAACCGGCAAAGGAGCCGGCTTGTGCACGATAATGAACTCCTGTTCTTCGGCCAAAACCTGAACAGCAGCATCCACATCAGGTTCAGTAGTGTCGGGAAACAAATGTTGAAACTGCTGCCCACCTCGCACCATGGCATCGGGATCGGCTCGATCATCACCGAACAGAATATGACCTTCAGCGAACCACAACAGCCACTGCGTTTCACTGACTTGCGGGTAAACGCTCGTCACACACTCCAGCAATGTTTGCCCATCGCATCTGGCTGGCACATTGATCGGTCGAAGATTGTCATAAGGTACGCTGCCAGGCAATTTTTCCTGTAACCTCCGTAAATCTTCATTTCGCTGCCGCAGCACCGCGTCCATCGCTTTCCTAACCTCACACCGCTCAACGAGGCAATCGCCAAATCTAAAAACTACGATTCATCAACCTAACGCTAACGGAGCTACTGGAAGCAAAACTACACTTTGCTGGTCAGCCTGACTTGTCCCAGCAGCATCGTCATCAATGTGTCCGCCAATCTCTCCGGTCGAGACTTCCAACCCAACATTTACTGAAGCATGGACGAAGCTGCCCCCTTTGGCAACTCATCCACCGAAACGCCTGCGACAATCGCCCTCACAAATGACTGCGACACTGACGCTTCCGTAGCACTCGCTCGGCAGAAATAGTCCCCAATACACGCCCTGAATGGGCCCAGACTCGCCTCAGATGATTGATTTTTAGCTACCATAGTGGCATGCGATGTACTTACCCCCACACCAACGGACAATTTGGCCCCGCCATTGGTATCCTACTGCTCCTGATTGCTGGTGCTACCCACTCAGCGGATGCTGCCGATCCGATGACAGCCCCAATAACGAAGACCGATTTGGCGAGCGACATTCGGTCCATCATCTCAGAGAACTGTGTCTTTTGTCACGGCCCTGACGAAGCAACTCGTGAAGCTGACTTGCGTTTGGATACACAGGAGGGAATCGAATCCGTTATCGAGAAAGGTTCTGCCGCCAACAGTGAGTTGATGCACAGGTTGATGTCGGATGATCCTGACGAAGTGATGCCACCACCAGAATCCAACCGATCGGTCAAAACTAACGAGATCGAACGACTACGGCAGTGGATTGACGACGGTGCGGTGTGGCAAATGCATTGGGCATTTCGCCCATTGAGCATGCCAAATATCCCAACAGCGAAAGCACTGGATCACAACGACGCCGATCACCCACTGCGAAATCCGATTGATCATTTTGTTCGACAAAAGTTACAACAGCATAAGTTAGAGCCTTCGCCAGAGGCTTCTCGCTCAACTCTGATCCGGCGACTTTCTCTTGACCTCACGGGGCTGCCCCCAACACCCCAAGCAGTCGATGAATTTGTCACTGACAGATCACCTGATGCCTATGAGAAGCTTGTCGATCGGTTACTGAACTCACACGCCTATGGCCAGCGAATGGCTTGGAACTGGCTGGACGCAAGCAGGTATGCCGACACCAATGGCTACCAAGGCGATCGAGAACGCACCATGTGGCCCTGGCGAGACTGGGTCGTCGACGCCTTCAACAAAAACCTCCCGTATGACAAGTTCACGATCTGGCAGATCGCTGGTGACCTGTTACCCGATGCGACGATGGAACAAAAGCTGGCAACGGGTTTTTCGAGAAATCACATGATCAATGGTGAGGGCGGCCGGATTCCTGAAGAAAATCGAATTGAATACGTGATGGACATGTCAGAAACGGTCGGCACCGTTTGGCTTGGCTTAACCCTGAACTGCTGTCGCTGTCATGATCACAAGTATGACCCGCTCAGCAATCGCGATTACTACAGGTTCTTTGGATTCTTCAATCAAACCCCTGTCACAGGTGCGGGCGGAGACCCGCAAACGGCTCCGAATCTCGCGGTGCCAACTGCTCAACAAGCCGAACAACTTACTTCACTTGCGAATCAGATCGAACAAGCCGACAAGGAAATTACAACGCTCACCCAAACATTGGCAACGGGGCAGCCCCAATGGGAAGTACAAGAAAGAGAGCGACTGGAAACCCATCCGCGTTGGCAAGCCACAAAGCCGATCAAAGCCGAAGCAACAGGATCAAAATTATCGATTCTGCCTGACCAGTCAGTGCTAACCAGCGGACCTGCCCCAGACACCGACACCTACACCATCGTAGCCGAGTCACCTGAGCAACATATCACCGCGTTACGTATCGATGCGTTACGGCACGAATCCTTCCCACGCAACAGTCTTTCCTATTCCGACAGCGGAAACTTTGTGTTGACGGAACTGGAAATACACGTCTTAGATAATGACTCAAAAAAAATCACGACACTCGAAATCGCCTCAGCGGAAGCGACCTTCGAGCAGGGATCACTGGTGGTGACCAATGCATTCGATGGCAACAACAGTACTGGCTGGGCGGTTTACGAAGGACGACATGTCGACCGCGACCATGCTGCAATTTTCCGATTGAAAAATCCTCACGCAATCCAAGCTGGCCAAACACTTCAGGTCGTGTTGCGGCATGATTCAGTGCACAAAAAACACAACTTGGGTCACTTCCTGATTTCTGTCACCAAGGAGCCTGAGTCAAAGCTTGCCCAGCACGAAACGGGTTTGCTTGCCGCACTCAAGACAGTAAAAGCGCAACGCACAGACACACAAAAACTACTCATCAGCAAACACCGCCAGGCAACTTCCCCCGACTTCAAAAAACTCACAGACAAAAAAGCTACGTTTATAAAACAACGAGATGCATTGAATCGAAGCTTGCCCAAAGTCATGGTAATGGCTGACATGGCGACGCCGCGTCAAACCTTCGTGCTGGATCGAGGCTTGTACAACAAACCAACAGACAAAGTCCAAGCGGGACTGCCTACCATGATGCAGCCAGCAACTGCCAATGACTCAAGTTCGAGTTCAAAGCAATCGGCCAATCGCCTCACGCTTGCCCAGTGGCTGGTTGATTCACAAAACCCGCTCACTGCTCGAGTGACAGTGAATCGGTTCTGGCAACAAATTTTCGGCATCGGATTGGTAAAGACAACCGAAGACTTTGGTACTCAGGGCGAAGTACCTACTCAGATGGAATTGCTCAACTGGCTAGCAAAAACGTTTCAACAGAATGGCTGGAACGTCAAGGAACTGATACGAACCATTGTCACCAGCCATACCTATCGACAATCATCGATCATCCCTAACGCTGAAAGCTATCAACAAGATCCAGATAATCGCCTGCTTGGAAGAGCGTCCCGAAATCGATTGCCCGCGTGGATGCTCAGAGACCAGGCGTTGGCAGTCAGTGGACTTCTGTCTCCTGCCAGCGGAGGCCCAGCCGTCAATACTTACCAACCCAAGGGTATTTGGGAAGAAGCCTCTTTTGGCAAAAAGAAATATACGCAAGACCGTGGAGAAAAACTTTACCGTCGAAGCTTATACACGTATTGGCGACGGATCATTGCGCCCACCATGTTCTTTGACAACGCGAGTCGCCAGACGTGCACGGTAGTCGCGAGTCGAACCAACACGCCACTGCATGCACTGCAGACCCTGAACAATACAGCATACGTGGAAGCTGCCCGGGCTCTCGCCCAGAGAACGCTGCTGCAATATCCCGTTCCTAAAGAGACGAGTGACAACACCGATTCATACACCGATTCATATCGAATTGATGCAATCATGAAGCGAGTTCTGGCAAGACCAGCTTCAAGCCGGGAACGGGAAATTCTGCTCCGCGGTTTAAACCGCACCCGCGGCCAGTTCGCCGATGGCTCGAAGGATGCGTTAGCGTTGATTAGCGTTGGCGAATCGACACCCGATGAACAAATTGCCCCAAACGAGCTGGCGGCATGGACCAATCTTTGTTTGGCCATTTTAAACTTGGACGAAACCCTGAACCGGGAATGATCCCCCACCAAACGACTCGGCTCATGAATCCTCTGGAACAATATCAACAACATCTCAATCGCCGGCATTTCTTTGGCCGTTCCGCAACCGGCATCGGGACAGCCGCGCTTGCATCGCTGCTGCAACGTGATGGCTTGGCGACAGATGACTTGGCAACCCAAAGTTCGGGGTCCCAAAGTTCGGCAAATGGGGACCTGGGGGACAGACCGGAATCGCCGCGCATTGGCGGACTTCCCGACCTGCCACACTTTGCACCCAAAGCCAAGCGAGTGATTTATCTGTTTCAGAACGGGGCCCCCACTCATGTGGACCTGTTTGACTGGAAGCCCAATCTCAAGAAGAAGCACTCTGAACCTGTCCCTGCATCTTACGTTGGTGACCGCCGTTTCAGCACCATGACGGGCAAAGCAGATGGCAAACTGCTACTGGCTCCCGTGGAACCTTTTTCCCAACATGGTGAATCGGGTGCGTGGGTCAGCAATTTCATGCCCCACACGGCAAGAGTCAGCGACGAATTGTGTTTCGTCAAAAGCATGCACACCGAACAGGTCAACCATGCCCCCGCGATCAACTTCAATCTCAGTGGAGGTGAGATGCCGGGACGACCTACACTGGGAGCGTGGCTGTCTTATGGGCTGGGTAGCGAAACGGATGAGCTACCAGCATTCGTTGTGATGACCAGCATCACGAAGAACACAAGCTGCGGACAAATTTTTTACGACTTTTATTGGGGTAACGGTTTTCTGCCGTCCCGTTATCAGGGCGTCAAGTTCCGGGGCAGCGGCGACCCAGTCCTGTATGTTTCAAATCCTGAGGGTATCAGTCGTGAGGTTCGGCGAGGCTGGCTGGATGACATCGCCGCCATCAACGAGCTTAAACTTCAGGAATTTGGTGATCCCGAAATCGCAACACGCATCGCCCAATACGAAATGGGCTTCAAGATGCAGTCCAGCATTCCGGAGTTGGCTGATTTTTCAGATGAATCACAGGAAACGCTGGATCTGTATGGCCCTGACGTAAAGGAGGCAGGAACCTTTGCACACAACTGCCTGCTGGCTCGACGCTTGATCGAACGTGGCAGTCGATATGTTCAATTGATGCACGCGGGCTGGGATCAACACAACAGTCTGACGACGGAACTTTACAATCAATGCCGCGACACGGATCAGCCCAGCGCGGCTTTGGTTATGGATCTGAAACGCCGCGGTTTACTTGAGGACACGCTCGTGATCTGGGGTGGTGAATTTGGCCGCACCCCTTTTCTTCAGGGTGACATCAACAATCGTCCAAGGTGGGGCCGTGACCACCATCCCTATGCATACACCGTCTGGATGGCTGGTGGTGGAGTCAAACCCGGCATCAGCCACGGATCGACCGACGACTTGGGAATCAATGTCGCCAAAGACCCAGTTCATGTGCATGACTTTCAAGCAACCCTCATGCACCTGCTGGGAATCGATCATGAACGGTTGACCTACAAGTTTCAGGGTCGTCAATTCCGACTGACAGACGTTCATGGCAAAGTGGTTGACAACATTCTGGCCTGAGTAGAAAGTCTTGGGTTTATACTTTGCGGGCTGCCAACCACGAGATACGAGAGATTCGAAAGTTTTCCCCACCAACATCGTAGTCTCAGCACGTTTTCTCACGTTATCAGTTCATGCTCCGGATACCCACAAAGTCCCGAGTCTTTTATTCTTGAGCGAACTGTTGAGAAACAACCCATTCATGATTTACAGTTCGACGAACTCACACACTCCCTCTTCCGCCCCTCAACCCCATTTCTATTGCAGGTGAAACGATGACCGACCACGCACAGATTCGCCGCCGCCGCTTCATGACACTTTCAGCCGCTGGCATTGCAGGCAGCAGTGTCATGCAGAGCTTTGGAAAAACCGCTCACGCCGAAACCAAATCAGCACAAAAGCCGTGGCTGCGAAAGACGCTGAAGGTTGGAATGATTCGCTCGAAGGGATCACTGACCGATAAGTTCAACTTAGCCAAGGAAGCGGGATTTGAAGGTGTGGAACTGAACGTTCCCGGAATCAACATCGAAGCTGCCAATCAAGCAGCCAAGGAATCAGGCATCATCATTGATGGAACTGTGGGTGGCTATCACTGGGGGCAACGGCATACCGACCCAGACCCAAAGGTGAGGGAAGTTGCGCTCGAAAAGCTCAAACAGGGGCTGACCGAGACTGCAGCCGTTGGCGGCAAAACAATGCTGTTAGTACCCGGTCATGGAAAAGATGGCACAGACGCCGAGGTCATGGAACGGGCACAAGCTGCTATCCGGTCTGCTTTACCCGTCGCCAAAGAAAAAGGCGTCTCGATCCTGATCGAGAATGTCTGGAACGATTTCTGTTACGACCACGAGGGTGGCAACGATCAATCTGCCGAGCGACTGGCTGCCTTTATCGATTCGTTTGATTCGCCCTTGGTTGGCGTTCAATATGACATCGGTAACCACTGGAAGTACGGTGATCCAGCAGAGTGGATTCGCACTCTCAACAAGCGGATCAAAAAACTCGACACCAAGGGTTTTTCGCGTGAGCAGGGTAAGTTTACCAAGATCACCGAGGGCGATATCAACTGGCCATCCGTTGAAAAGGCTCTTCGTGATGTCGGCTTTACCGGTTGGCTTGCCGCTGAAGTTGGTGGCGGTGATCTGGCAAGACTGAAAGAAGTCAGTGAGCATATGGACGAATCCCTTAACTGCAACAAGAGTATCGCCGGTGTCGGCTGAAAACCGCTCTCACGATCGTGAGCCCATTGCGACATGTCATGTTCCAGTGATGCCCAACGAGATCGTCCACTGGCTCGGTGAGATATCACCAAGCGTGATCGTCGACGGCACCTACGGTGGTGGCGGCCACTCTGCGTTACTGCTCGAAACGCTGCCAGCCGAGCAAGGACATCTTGTTGGACTCGACCGTGATCCGGCAGTCAGCGAGCGAGTGGAGTCAGAACAACACGACCCCAGACTCAATGTTTTTCTTGGCAGCTACGAAAAAGCTCCTCAAGCATTGGCCGCACTTGAACTGTCGCTCGCTGACGGTGCTGTTCTGGATCTGGGTCTGTCGAGTGATCAATTGGCTGATCCTCATCGCGGTTTCAGCTTCAATCGGGCGTCCGCTGAGCTGGATCTACGATTTGATCCTGAGTCGGGGCAATCGGCAGCCCAGTGGCTGGCTTGGAATAAGGAAGCAGAAATTGCCAATGCGATTTATCGATACGGTGAAGAACGCTACAGCCGCCGGATCGCCCGTGAAATCGTTGCCAGACGACGTCGAGAAGCCAATGTAAAAACAGTAGAAGATTTGGTGGATGTGTGCAAACGCTGTGTTCCACGCAGTAAAAACCATGACATTCACCCGGCAACACGCACATTTCAGGCTCTACGAATTGTCGTCAACGATGAACTGGGGGCGCTTGAACGCACCCTGCAGTCAGCGCCCAACTGGATCTCTGAGCACGGTCGCCTCGCCATCATCAGCTTTCACTCACTCGAAGACCGCATTGTCAAAAATGCGTTCCGCGATGACCCGAGATGGAACGTGCTGACGAAGAAACCTCTGCGTCCTGACGAAGAGGAAATACAGAAAAATCCTCGCAGCAGAAGCGCAAAACTGCGAGTCGCGGAACGAGTGTCTCACTCAGAGCAGGGCAAAGCTGGCAACTGAATCGCTCCTCGACGCAAGCATGTCGAAATCAAATCTGCATGCCTGACATGAAATCAAAGCAGTTCACCGCACTGACTTGCGGTGAACTATCCTCTGCGTTCTACGCAAAAATCCTTGAAACGTTTTCCTCCACAAAGATGTTCATCGAACGGTGGCGAATCACGCTTTACACAAGCCGTGCTCAAAATGCGCTCCAGTATCATCCGCTTGGTGGCGTCCCAACTGCATTCGCCTGTTTCTGTCACGCTCTGGTCTGTCACGCTCTGGCAACCTTCCGCAATTGACCAAAGACAAATGGATTCATGCACTTGGCAACAGCGGAATACAGGCCTGCCGAAAGGAGTAGCGGAAACCGTTCATCACCGCTGCTTGATGGTTGACGTCAATCCTGCTTTCACGCCCCAAGGCCGTCTTGATGTTGACCGCCATGCCAATTCCCCCCCAACACTGTAGACCATCACTCGTCATCATTGATTTAGCAATCAACGGTTTTCCACCGCATGGAGATTGGACGATATTTTCCAAAGCGAATTTTCGATTTGATTTCTGCACTGAACCAAAGAGAAAAAAGTCACAAGAGGACAACGAAAACGCATGAATCATCGCAAGAACGCCAATGATCTCGACCGTGCACACACTGACCAAGGGCACGCTAGCATCATGCAAATTGCCAATCACTCATTGGGCGCTTATTGAGTTTGTACCATGCCGAACGACAAACCAAACTCTTCGATCTAAAGGAACGCGTCCGGCTACCAACTCGCCGTAACTCCTAGCCATTCCAAGTGTGAAATACCGGCACGCAATCAGTCGCGATAAACCGGATAGTACCCATCATAGTAAGGAGCCACTGGGTAAGGCGTTCCCGGACCGGAAGGATAGGGATTGAACGGGCTGGGTTGCGGAGTCGGACGGTATCCACCGCGATTCCCTCGATAGTTCGGGAATCTTTGCCGGTAATCAAATCGCTGCCTCGGATAATTGGTACCGGCAGCGGTACCAGAGTCAGGACTGCCAAAGCCAGAACTTGCCGCCTGTCCGGGTTGCTCACCTTCGGCTCCACCGCCATTCAGTCCCGGACGGCTACCGAGCGAACCTTGATCTCGTGCACGCAACAACTCGCCCTCGGGGATGATGCCATCGACAGGCATACCAACACCATCGCGATTGGGAACGGTTGACATCGTCGCTGCTGGTGGCAGCAAGCCATCACCTGGTAGTCCACCACCGCCAACTGCTGGGCCTCGACCTGGTGGAATCGAACCATCTTGAGGCAATGTCATTGGGTAGCGGCCATCGGGATCCGAAACGGCACCTCGATAAGGATCGTAGGGCGTGGTTCCGAAGGGACCGTAGTAGCCAAGTCCCAAATTCAAACCGGCATAAGGCGGCCCCCAATTTGGGTAGGGAGTGCTGTAGGGCCGATAGGGAAATCGCCATTCGCCGTAAGGACGCACCGGATCACCCCACTGCTCAACACGGTGATAGTTGTCTGCTGACTGGCCGTAGTTCAAAGAACTACGTGTGTGGGTGTAGCCGCTCGTGCGAAAATTTGACGGCTGTGGCACGGAAGGCGCCTGAATCTTGGTGTATTGCGCGACGCGTTCACCTGTATTCGGGTTATGGCTATAACGACTTGGCAGCGTCAGCCAGTCAGCCGCTTGAGCAAGCGGTGAAAGAAAGATAACGGTGAGAGCAAGGGTTGCGATTCGCATAAGCGCCAACTTACTTCCAAAAAGCGGACGTGCTTGACATCTCCCCGTAAGAACCACGCTATTTGGAAAGATTGGTGACTGCAATCACCAAATCCGCTGAAAACGGAAAAAACGGCAAGGGGCCTACAATCGGCGTAACCCATCCTCGCTCATTGGACAGGGGATTTCAGCCTCCAACTCATCCAGCCGATTCAGGGTTTCCTGATCCAGCACGAGGTCGCGAGCCTCAAGTGATTCATCAAGCTGCATGAGACTGGTAGCTCCAATAATGGTTGAGGCAACAAAATCATGCTGGCGGCTCCAGGCGACGGCTAAGGCAGTGAGTGTGATCCCCAACGACTGTGCAATCTCAGAGAGTCGCTTAGTCGTTTCCAGTGTTCTTGGATTCACAAATCTGCGTGCCATCTTTTTTTGTCGCTCATTTCCACCCTCGAGATAAGCGCTGAACCTGGCTCCTTGGGGTCTGCCCTGCTGATACTTTCCGGTCAACACTCCGCCGCCCAGCGGCGAGTAGGGCAACAGACTTACCTGTTCTCGACGACACACCTGCGCTAATTCGCTTTCACATCGACGATTGATCAGGCTGAAGTTATTTTGAACAGTTTGATAACGATCAACCCCGTGCGTCTCAGCCGACCAAAGACTTTTCATCAACCCCCAACTGGTCTCATTACTGCAACCAATCACTCGCACTTTCCCTGCGTCGCGTAGCTCCGTAAGCACACCAAGCACTTCCTCGTAAGGCAAACCGTGATCCGGCCAATGCGTCTGGTAAAGATCAATGTAATCCGTTCCCAAACGCCTCAGGGACGCATCACAAGCAGCCACGATTTGTCGCCGATCTAACGCTGTCTTCCCATGTCGAACCGGAGGAGTGAACCAACCATGCCCCGGCCCGGTAACCTTGGTTGCAATCACCACCGTCTCACGAGATTTCGTTTTCATCCAGCGACCAAAAATCTCTTCGGTCACCCCCATGAGCTCAGCCGTGGGAGGAACAGGGTAGATTTCCGCTGCATCAAAAAAGTCGATCCCTGAATCCCAGGCTCGATCACAAATGGCGTGACTGGTCGCCTCATCACACTGCCCTCCAAAGGTCATGGTGCCCATGCAAATATCAGACACTACCAGACCACTTGCTCCCAAACGTCGCCTATCCATCGCCTGCATCTCTCCAAGTGGGTTGTAAAATCTATTGTGTATCAATCATCGAGCAATGAGCATGGAACGGAAAGCAGCATGTGGTAAGCAGCGAGAAAAACACGCACGTCGATGCCCTAGCATCGATCGCTGCGGTCTCGCAGGTCAAAAAACACATACCACTGGCAGCTTCCGCTGTAACTTTCTCGCGTCTACGGCAGCCGCTGCCCCCATTCGCCAGCAAGCTATCGTGGCTGAATCCACTTCACCAATCATCAACTTTCAAACTTCAACAGCGGTAAAACTGACATTGCCACGACTAGGCATGATCCTGTGACGAGCTCAGCTACGAATAAATATTGCCTGCGGGGGAACACGAGTTTTGGCAAACACAATGAGCCATGCGACACCACATGTCAAAGCCACTGCTGGCAAAAATGTGTTTTGTCAGACATGCTTGGTTCAAATCCACGTTAAACTGTAACAATCCTCCTTCCTCCCTTCCCCACTCCGCATGCCTTTCGCCGTGTCGCTCTACCAGCCCTTTACCGCGGTCGTTCCTTTGACGACTGTGTTCCTCAGTTTTCTATTTCTCTTGCCGCCACCAGCTCTTCGAGCGTCTGAAGTTTCGTATCAGCACGGGGAGGATTCCACACTCAACCCCGCTAACCCACGAGGGACCGTGACTGAACACGTGCTTGCGGACAGCAAAATTTTCCCTGGCACAAAAAGACGCTACAGCCTGTACGTCCCCGCACAGTACACTCCTGAGCGGCCAGCGGCATTGATGGTTTTCCAGGACGGCCACGCATTTGTCGGCAAGGGAGGTGACTTCCGGGTCCCTGTCGTCTTTGACAACCTGATTGCCAAGGGTGTCATGCCGATCACGATCGCCGTCATGATCGATCCAGGCCACAAAGGCGAATTACCTGACAAACGCGGTTGGAAACCGACGCCCGCGAACCGAAGTGTTGAGTATGACACCGTGAATGGTGACTATGCAAAATTTCTGCTTGGGGAGGTTTTGCCGCCAATTGAGGCGAAATACCGGATCACCCAGAATCCCGAATTACGAGCGATATGCGGCAACAGCTCGGGTGGGATCTGTGCCTTTTCGGTTGCTTGGCACCGCCCCGACCAATTTCGCAAAGTGCTCAGCCACATTGGCAGTTTTGTCGACCTCCGGGGTGGGCACAACTATCCTCCGATGATCCGTAAAACAGAGAAAAAACCACTTCGCGTTCTCCTTCAGGATGGTGAAAACGACCTGGATAACCGCTTTGGAAACTGGCCCTTGGCGAATCGCCAAATGGCACGGGCATTGTCATATCAGAAATACGATTACAAACTGGTATTTGGTGAGGGCGGGCACGATGGAAAACATGCCGGGAGCATCTTTCCCGAGTCCTTACAGTGGATATGGAGAGGCTGGGAAAAAGAGAAGCCATGAGTAACCTACCGGACAGACCCGCACGACGGCCGTGTTCATTTGCGACCTTTGTCGCGTCACCCGCGAAAACAGCGGCAACGAAAACGCAAGTTATCAACCACTAGCCTTCACTCTGGCACCCATCCGCCCAAACCAACACTGCATTTTCCTCACGACTCACGGCAGCTTCCTACTCCCATGTCCGACCCGTCCGAAACTTCACTTGATATCCAGTTCTCGGTGCCATTTGTGCATCGCCTGCGAGTCACCGATGACGTGTCCGGGGAAGATCTGCCCGAATTGCTGTCTGTAATTGAAGCTGGCAATGGGGAACGTGCCAAGGTGTTGCTGATTGCCGAACGGGCCTTGGCCGAACCCACCCGTCGTATTGCAGAACGACTTGGACAGGCACATGGCATCGACTTGGTTCATGCACCGGTTTTGGTTGACGGTGGGGAAGCCGTCAAGAATTCATCCAAGACGGTCGAGTTGATTCTGCAGCGGATCAATCAGCTTAATCTGGATCGCCGCAGTTACATTGTCGCGATCGGCGGCGGGGCCATGCTTGATGCAGTTGGCTACGCGGCTGCTGTGGCCCACCGCGGCGTCCGTCTGATTCGCCTGCCGACCACGACACTGGCACAAGCCGATTCCGGAGTCGGCGTCAAAAACGCGATCAATCAATTCGAAAAGAAAAACTGGATTGGTACGTTTGCCGTCCCATGGGCGGTGATCAACGACTCGAAACTGCTCCACACATTGCCCGATCGTGATTTCCGATGCGGATTCAGTGAGGCGGTCAAAGTCTCGCTGCTGAAAAGCGAGGCAGAATTCTCGTGGTTATGTGCGAACGCGGACGCCATCCGGGACCGAAACACCGCGGCTTCCAAGCGAGCGATTCACCGATCGTGCCTTCTACATCTCAAACATATCACCCACGGGGGTGACCCATTCGAAATGCTGGAAGCTCGCCCCTTGGACTTTGGCCATTGGTCGGCGCACCGACTTGAACCACTGACCGACTACCAGATCCGCCACGGCGAAGCGGTGGCAATTGGGGTCGCAATTGACACCATTTACTCTTCGCTGAAGTTCGGTTTTCCCGAACAGGAGATGCGAGCCGTCTGCAAATGTTTGACCAACCTGGGGATCCCACTGTGGCACGAAGAACTGACGCCCACCGAACGTTTGATGCAGGGCCTGGAAGAGTTCAGGCAGCACTTGGGGGGACGATTAACGATTACCATGCTCCGCGGAGTCGGCGATCCGATTGACGTTCACGAAATCGACCGTGACACCATGCGGCACGCGATTGAACAGTTGCAGAAAATCCACCGAGAACTCGTAACGAGCCACGAACCCGCGTTGGGAAGCGAGAAATGAATCCCTTGGCAAACCTACAAACGTGGAAGACGACTGCAGATCGTTGATAGCCCGAACGGTGAAACGGGACCAGCGAGCCTGCCCCCCCGCCGAAGTGCCCTCGGGTTACTACTCGTCAGCGACGTTCACGTAGACCTTCAAGGCATCCTTCTCTTCCACTAGCAGCCGCATCATTTCGGCAAAATTATCAAGGCCGTCAACGGGGTTGGTCAGGATACGTTCCAAGACTCCGGGGTACATCATTTCACCAAGTGCCAAGTCCTTGATCCCCATCTCAAAATGATGGCGATTTGCATTTACACTGCCTAGCAACAATTTGTTCCCCAAGACCCACTGCAGATTGATTTTGTCGGCGGGCACCTCACATTTGTTGTCACCACCGGTGATCCCAGTCCAGACAAGAACTCCATTGAGCCCCAGATGTTCCATCGCTTCAAACGCAAGCCGACTGCTGCCGGTCGCATCCACAATCAAGTCAGGCTTTCCTGTCTGTGTAACAAGATCTTCCCATGAGGTTTCGCGGGTGCTGACGTAAGTCGCCTCCAAACCATTCACAATCTCGCTTTTGAGATTAGGAGCCTCGCCCCGAGCCAATGTGTAAACTTCGAGCCCTCTCAGTTTCAACACAAGCGTGGTCAGCAGACCTATTTGGCCTGCCCCCAAAACATATGCGACTTGAGGCCTCCAGACCTTCATACGCTGCTGTGCCTCGTAAGCCTGATGAACGGCCTTGGCGGCGCAACTCATCGGCTCCATCAGCACATGCAAATGCTTCAGCCCCAGTGGCACCCGGACGATGTATTCTTCCTCATCAACGAAATACTCCGTCAAATAACCATGTCTCAGATTAATCCCTCGCTCGTAGTACTCTTCCTCACTGGTCATATCGTTCGTACCGATCAGGTCATAGATCGACCCTCCGGGGCGACGAACTGTCGCAGTCACATAATCGCCAACTTTGACACGTCGGACGTTTTCCCCAACAGCCTCAACGACACCAAACGACTCGTGCCCAATCACCAGATGCCCATCACCCTCGGGCGCGTTCCCATAAAGCGCGTCATTAATCTCGCGATCGGTCGCGTCGACCCCGACCTTGAGAACGCGTACGAGGACTCCCAAACCATCTGGGACCGCGTCTAATGTTGGCTTGTCAATCTCTTCCAGATGAACACTATTTGGTTTGCCAGGCGTTACAGCAACTGCTTTCATTGGGAGACTCAGAGTGTCGCTTGATACGAAGTAATGGTGAAAAAACGTAGAGACGGCGGAAGCCAGCAATGAGTTGATCCGAGCCGTTCATGCTGGATCGTATCAGCCCGAGGGTTGCTTTAGCAGTGGGGGACGCTAGACACAAAAGCCGCAAAACCGCGTTCCGCGGGAAAGTCGGGAAGATACCGCATCAAATCACGGCCGGCTGGCTGATTATTTTTCACACCAGCAGTTGTCAAAAATCACTGAGTCCGTAACATTAAGAGGATTCATCGCCGAAAATTGATGATAGCCAACCCCACCGACACGAAAAAACAGGAGCCATATGAGGTCGGACCGAGAGGGACTCGCCAAAAGAAAGTGCAGAAAAACGAGGCAGTCTAGGATTCGGCCAGTGATATGAGATCAATGCAGAGAGTTTATCGGTGACTCAAGTTGCAAAAACCTCGGTGATACCCGCGGGATATTTTTGGTTTCAGCCGATCAGTAGGCCTCAAGCCGACCAATTGGACAGCCAACCGCCCAAAACATACGATTACCTGTCTGCCTCCACGAACCTCAGCCGAAAGCCTTTTGACCTCAAAAACCAACACGAACGGACTCCGCTCAGTCGATCGAGAATTGCTTGCAGCCATGCGTGGCGGCGAGGCTTGGGGTGTTGGTGAACTCACCGATCTGTTGGGTGTGACCGCGACTGCCGTACGGCAGCGGATTGAAAGGCTGCTCGAGATGGGCTTGATCGATCGCGAGAAGGTCGTTGCTGGCCGAGGGCGTCCCACATTCCGTTATCGATTGACGGTCACCGGACACCGCGATGCAGGCGCGAACCCCGCCGACTTGGCCGACGCGATGTGGCGGGAAATTGTTGCGGTGGAAGACGCAACAATCCGAAACAAGCTCGTATCCGCGGTAGCTGCCCGGTTGGGGCAACAGTTCGCTTCGCAGTGCAATTCTGACCAAGCAGGAGACAGCTTCCAGGAGAGAATGCGAAAACTTTCCGAAGCCATGTCCGCAAGGCAAATGGTTACCGAAGTGACGACGGCCGGCGAGCTACCCGTGCTGGACATTGGCATGTGCCCCTTCCCAACACTGACCGATGCGTCAGACGACCGGGCCATGTGCCGTCTTGAGGAGCAGATGATTTCTGAAGCTCTGGGACAACCCGTTCATTTGAGCAGTTGTCGACTCGATGGTGATGATTGTTGTCAGTTCTCTGCGGTTACTGTCCCGGGGGAGACGAACATCGCGACCGAAACAGAAACAAGCGGAACACTTGCAAACGAGACATAGACGTAACCGAACCAGTCGTCACGTACTGCCGACGACGACGGTAACCACAAAACAAAATGAACACTGGGCTGCGGCGTAAGATCTCTGCAAAATAGCCAAATACAAGCAACTGAGTCTGCCAGCGGATTGTTCCTATCATTCCTAACCTGGTGACTCAGCGAAATTGAACAACAAGTTGCTGCGAGTTGCAGCACTGATTGAAACAGACTCCTTTAACTATCTCAGATTTCGAGTTAGCAAGATGACACACGTTCTTAAAATTGAAGACCTGCACGTTAACGTTGGCGAGAAGCCGATTTTGCGTGGAGTCAATCTGACGATCAATCACGGCGAAACCCACGCATTGATGGGCCCCAACGGTAGCGGCAAAAGCACGCTTGGGTTGGCCATCATGGGGCACCCCGGATACGAAGTCACCGGCGGCAAGATTTCGCTCGATGGAAAAGACGTATTGGCCATGGAGCCGGACGAGCGTGCTCGAGAGGGAATTTTCATGGCATTTCAGCGTCCGATGGCTATTCCTGGCGTGAAGATGGCTGACTTCCTTCGCCATGCCACCACCAACGTCCGAAGACCGGACCGCAAGGAAGGCGAGGAACTGATCCCGATGCGAGAGTTCCGAAAGGAACTGAAGGACAAAATGTCCCACCTGAGAATGGACGTTGAATTCGCTCGCCGCTACGTCAACGACGGTTTCTCAGGAGGTGAGATGAAGCGAGCGGAAATTCTGCAACTCGCAATGCTACAACCAAAGTTTGCGTTACTGGACGAAACCGACAGTGGACTCGACGCAGATGCCGTAAGACTGGCAAGTGAGTCGATTGCTGAGATCGGTCAGGGAAAAATGGGGCTTCTCATCATCACTCACCACGACAAACTGCTGGAACACAATCCACCTGAATTTACCCACGTGATGCTGGGCGGAAGACTGGTTGAGACGGGAGGCCGTGAACTGGCAGACGAACTGCACGAGCACGGATACGACCGCATACGCAATGCTTACCCTGACGCCGAGGCGGCGAATCAGGAAATGCTTGCGGAAGAAGCGGCGGTTTAGAAAAACAAACAGCTGCACCACACGGAATCACGACAAAGAGCAACAGGAACTACTCATGGCAACTGACATCACTGAATCCGCCGAACTGGGTGAAATCAACAAATACAATTTCCGCACAGAGACCCAAGGTGTGTTCAAGGCACAGAAGGGCATCAACGCGGAAATTGTGAATCAGATTTCCGACATCAAGAACGAGCCGGATTGGATGCGCGAATTCCGACTCAAATCCCTGGAAATTTTTGAGTCACGCCCCATGCCGAAATGGGGTGGCGACATCGACATCGACTTCCAGGATATTTTTTACTACCTCAAACCAACCGACGGTCAGGGTCGGACTTGGGATGACGTCCCCCAGGAGATCAAGGATACGTTCGACAAGCTTGGCATTCCCGAAGCAGAAAAGAAATTCCTTTCGGGTGTAAAAGCACAATTTGAAAGTGAAGTGATTTACGGATCGCTTGAAGAAGATCTCGCGAAACAGGGGGTCATTTTTACCGATACAGATACGGCAGTACGCGAACATCCTGAACTGCTGCGAGAGTACTTCGGTAAAATCATCCCCCCCGAGGACAACAAGTTTGCGGCACTCAACAGTGCTGTCTGGTCGGGTGGTTCATTTATCTACATCCCGAAAGGCGTTCACGTAGACTTCCCCCTGCAAGCGTACTTCCGAATCAACGCGGAAAGCATGGGGCAGTTTGAACGGACACTGATCATTGTCGACGAAGGTGCAAGCATCCACTACGTGGAAGGCTGCACCGCACCGATGTACTCCACCGAGAGCCTGCATAGTGCGGTGGTCGAGGTGATTGTCAAAAAGAACGCTCGTTGCCGATACACGACGATCCAGAACTGGGCCAACAACATCTATAACCTGGTGACCAAAAGAGCGTACGCTTACGGCGACGCGACGATGGAATGGGTGGATGGCAATCTGGGCAGCAAGCTGACCATGAAGTATCCAGCAGTCCACATGATGGAACCAGGTGCACGAGGCGAGATCTTATCGATCGCGTTTTCCAGTGCCGGACAACATCAGGATGCAGGCGCAAAACTGGTTCATGAAGCACCGAACACCACGGGGCAGATCATCAGCAAGAGCATTAGCAAGAACGGCGGCCGCAGCAGTTACCGTGGTCTTGTGCGTGTTGAACCCGGTGCGCACAACAGCAAGAATAATGTTGTTTGTGATGCTCTCATTCTGGATCCGGAAAGCCGCAGCGACACCTATCCCTACATCGAAATCGCCGAACAAGATGTTCAAATAGGGCACGAGGCAAGCGTTTCAAGGATTGGTGAAGAACAAATGTTCTACCTGCTCAGTCGTGGGCTTACTGAACAAGAAGCAAGCACAATGATCGTCAACGGATTCATCGAACCGTTGGTGAAAGAATTGCCGATGGAGTACGCAATTGAAATGAACCGATTGATTCAATTGCAAATGGAAGGAAGCGTCGGCTAAACCCGAATGCCTGAACCAGAAGCAGGCTAGAAACAGCGACGCCGCGACTCAATTCATTTACCTGACGTCCTCGACAGGGCGTCAGGTTTTCGTTCATCCCCCAGGTTTCGACCTACTGCCAAGTTTGACACGCGGCAGATTCCAAGCTTTACCAATACGCCACTGCTACATCGACGGCAGGGCGTAGACACTTAAAAAACATGACACAAACAACTCTTACAACTTTCGACCAGGCAGGATTCGATGCGTTCATTGAATCACGTGATGAACCTGATTGGTTGCTGGCGATGCGACGGGAAGCATGGCAGCATGGCTCAGCGATGAAATGGCCCGAACGCCGCCACGAAGAATGGATTCGTACTGATATCCGAGCATTCCAGATTGGTAAATACAGTGTTCCCACTGGGCCTGACGAAGGCGAATCAGCGGTTACGGAACGCGAGCAGGTACACCAATTGCTGCAAGACGTTGAGCTTGCTGGACGTATCGAAACCGTGGACAGCAAAGTAGTCGGGGAAAACCTCGATGAGTCAGCGGCCGAGCGCGGTGTTGTGTTCGGAAGCCTCTCACGTTTGTGCAAGACACATCCCGAACTGATCCGACAGCACCTGTTCACTGCATTCGACCCTGACGAAGACAAATTTGCAGCGCTGCACGCCGCATTTTGGTCGGGTGGCCAAATCCTTTACGTTCCCCGCGGTGTCGTGTTGGACCGCCCCGTTCACATCGGTTCCATCCTGTCCGAAGGTGGCACAGACACCACCCACACACTGATCATTTTGGAAGATGGTGCAGAAGCAACCATCCTTCACGAGAGTAATGGTGCCTCTCCAGACGCATCGGGGCTCCACTTGGGCGCCGTCGAACTGATCCAAAAGCCGGGCTCACACCTGCGTTACGTCAACCTGCAGGAATGGGGTCACAAGACGTACAACTTCGCCCAGCAAAAAGCATCGGTGGACCGTGATGCCACACTGCAATGGACGCTTGCTGCAATGGGGTCTACGTTGTCAAAGGTAAATCAGACAGTCGACCTGGTCGGTCCTGGTGCTAACAGTCAAGTGAATGGTGTGATGTTCACAGAGGCCCGTCAACACATTGCTTACCACACTCTGCAGCACCACAAAGCCCCGGGATGTCGGAGCGATTTCCTCTACAAAGCAGCCCAGCAAGACAAAAGCCGGACGGTTTGGCGGGGCATGATCAAAGTGGACAAGGATGCACAAAAGACCGACGGTTATCAGCGCAACGATAATTTGGTTCTTTCAAACACCTCGCGGGCAGATTCAATTCCCGGACTCGAGATCGAAGCGGATGATGTACGTTGTACGCACGGCAGCACGACGGCAAAAGTCGACGAGGAACAGATTTTCTACGCTCGCTGTCGAGGCTTCACTCGCAAAGAAGCCACGCGAATGATTGTCAGTGGTTTTTTCCAGCAGATTTTCGATCGAATCTCGATTGAGAGCGTTCGCGAGGCTCTCGCGGCGGCGATCGCTCGCCAAGTACGCGAATACGAATGATCCTCTATAATCGGCTGAAGCACGACATCACTAGGCGGATGGGTGCCGTGCCTCACGCCAAATGAATATGCCAAGCAGCGGTACCCGCTGAAACCCGAGCGTGGCTGCGTTTCAGGTCATACGACTTGATTCATTTCTCATCTAGCAAACCCAACCAAACTATTCACAGGATGTCCGCATCATGGCACTCGCAGAAGACACTGTTCGCGAAGCATTGAAACAAGTCATTGACCCTGAACTCTATGTCAACATCGTTGATCTGGGACTGATCTACGTGGTCAACATCGGCGAGGAAGACGCGGACGGTAAGCACGAGGTCAACATTGAGATGACGATGACGAGTCCCATGTGCCCCGCCGGTCCGCAACTGGTTGCCGGAACGAAGGGTGCAGCAGAAGGTCTTGATGAAGTCGCCTCCTGCGAAGTCAAAGTTGTCATGGAGCCTGCATGGTCGCCTGACCTGATGACCGACGAAGCTCGTGATCATCTTGGCATTTTCTAGGGGTTGGACGCCTCCAATCTGCTTTTCCTATCCACCCTGCCTTATGAATGCCCCATGGCCTGAAAGACTTTTCAGGTCCGCTTGTCTTTTCAGCATTCCAACAGGGCTCTTCTTTTCCCGGTATCATGGGGACCGCATGGTCCTCGTAGGCCAGGCGCCTTCCGTTCGGAGACAAATAACATGCGAATTTTTGTGGGAGAGTACGTCACCGGCGGTGGACTTGCAGACCAAGCGCTCGAGGCAATTCCGTCAAGCCTGCGACGTGAGGGTGCAGCCATGCTGCAATCGATCGTATCGGACCTTGCCGAGGTCGCTGAAACTGTGGTCCCGCTTGACCCTCGCTTTGCAAACGCATTTTCCAGCAACACTACCGACACGGTTGATATCGACCGCGAACAGTCACTCTGGGGCCAATGGGTCACTGCTGCACAAACATGCGACGCGGCGTTGCTCGTCGCTCCTGAAAGCGACGGGATCCTCGCCAAAGCGGTTGCCCTGTTGCGCGCCC
>DOPG01000324.1 GCA_003513555.1 Rhodopirellula sp.
CTCCTACTTTGGTGTTCCGGGAACCAACCACGGAGACGGGATGAATCATGGCTTGCCGGTTGCCGATGGTTTTAAGCCGGGTGGAGGCTTAACGATGGAAGACTATAAAGCCGATGCCGGCAAAGGTGTTCACGGTCGTTCTACCATACTGATGCGGAATGATCGAGTAATTGAATGGCCCACGGATATCACCCAGCTGACCAGACGCTACACCCAAGAGTCTGTGCAGTTCATCAGGAAGAATAAGGACAAGCCGTTCTTTCTCTACATTGCCCACGGGACACCCCATCATCCTTACACGGTTGATCCCTCATTCCGAGGCAAGAGTGCACATGGTTTTTACGGGGATATGATCGAGGAGATTGACTGGTCGGTAGGAGAAGTCCTCAAGGCGGTCAAGGAAAACGGCCTCGAGAGAAAAACAATTGTCGCTTTTACCTCCGACAACGGGGCAGATGCAAAACCCGATCGGCACGGCAATGAAAAGAAAGGATCAAATCTGCCACTGAAAGGTTGGAAAGGGAGCAGTGACGAGGGCGGCGTTCGCGTACCGTTTGTGGTCACTTGGCCGGGAACTTTGCCGGAAGGGAAAGAAACTGGAGCGATGGCGTCGCTGATGGATATCCTGCCGACCTTTGCCGTTCTGGCTGGCATTGAGCCCAAGACTCCGCAGAAAATCGATGGCAAAGATATTTTCCCGCTCATGCAGTGTCTTCCCGATGCAAAGTCACCACACCAGTACATCTTCTATGCGGGAAATCTTGCCAAAATCACAGGTGCCCGAAACGATCGGTTCAAGCTGACCAACTGGGGCAAGCCTGCACTTTATGATCTGCGGTCAGACCTTGGCGAAACCAAAGACGTCGCGACGGAATATCCTGAGGTTGTCCGTGAGCTCGAAGCCGCGATCGAAGCCTTTCAAAAAGATCTCGATGAACACTCGCTGGATGCACCATTCGACGCAGGTCAGGCGAGCTATTTGAAGACGAAAGAAAAAAAGCCTTCCAAGAAGAAACGCATCAGGAAAACGGAGTGAGGAGAAAAGATGAAAGGTCATTGGTTACTACTGGCTGTTTTTTTCATTACCCCATTGCGGGCCGAAGCCGAGGCTCCTCAGGCAGGGGACAGGCCCAACTTTGTCATTGTGCTGGGCGACGATGTCAGCTGGTCCAGTTTCGGCTGTGTCGATGGTGGCTTGTTCACCCAAACGCCGAATATAGACAAACTTGCCTCCGAGAGCGTTCGTTTTACAAACGTCATGTGTTCTGTGGCCCAATGTGCCCCTGCACGGCACGAGCTCTATACAGGATTGCTGCCACCGACAAGTGGCGTTTACAGCAATGGAAGTAAACCGCGGAGAGACTATCAAAACATCGCGAACTACCTGGGAGATCGAGGCTACACGGTCGGCCTGACCGGGAAAACCCATTTCAATGTATCGGATTTCCATAAGATTCCCGGCTTCGAAAGCAACGGAAATCATAATGCACCTACCTGGGAAATGAGTGGGGTGAAACAGTTCATTGAAACATCTCAGTCAGAGAAACAACCTTTCTGTGTGGTTGTGGCTTCCGTGAATGCACACCATCCGTGGACGATTGGCGATCCGTCCAACTTTCCCTTGGATCAGATCACCGTTCCGCCCCCTATGGTGGACACTCCGGTGACGCGTGCGGCACTGGCGGCACACGCTGCTGAAGTCGAAGTGCTCGACGATCAGGTCGGCGCTACCATGAAGCTACTGGACGATCTGAAGGTGGCAGACGACACGGTGCTAATCTTTCTGAGTGAACAGGGAACCGCTTTGCCCAATGGTAAATGGTCAATCTACGACTACGGAACTCGGACGCTTTGCCTGATACGCTGGCCGGGGAAAATCAAACCGGCCGTCACCGATGCTGTGGCGATGTATTGCGACATCTCTCCGACTTTAGTCGAAATCGCTGGCGGAGAGGCTCCTGCGGTAGACGGCAAGAGTCTGTTGCCTGTGTTAAAAGGAAAAACCTCTTATCACCGTGACCACGCATACCTCATCCATCAGGCGGGCGGCTATACGCAAAGAGCCATTCGCAGCAAGGACTTCAAGCTGGTTTGGAATCCTGAACGAGAGGTTGACTATTACCTCGACGTGTTGATGAAGCCCAACAGCAGCAAGTTGTTTGCCAAGGCGTGGAGAGAATGGCTGGACAAAGCCGAAACGGATCCCACAGCCCGGATAAAAATCGCACGCGTGCTGAAGCATCCTGAGTTTGAACTTTACAACGTCAAGAAGGATCCGTGGGAGTTGAACAATCTCGCTGGCAGCCCTCAGTACACTCACAAACTCAGGGAGATGCACGCAAAGCTTCAAACCGAGATGGAGAAGCTCAAGGATGTGTTCTCAACGGTAGATCCCAAGGATGTCAAACGAGCAAGGAAAGGGAAGACTGAACGACCGAAGGCGGCCGAGCCCACGGAGAAGCCGGATTTGAAGGCTAAACAGAAAAGAAGGGAAGCACGAAGGCAGGCGAGGGGAAAAGGTGATGTGGAACAAGCGGAATAAAATCAAAGGTGCGGCATTGATTCA
>DOPG01000113.1 GCA_003513555.1 Rhodopirellula sp.
GTTGAAGCAAACCCTCAACTAGTTCTAACCGGTGCAGGCCACCACAAATCCTGTCACAGAAAAGCTTGGTGCTGGTTTGCAGTGCCAAGCTTTTTTTGTCCCTGCCGTTGAACCAGCAGCTAAAACCCAACCTAGCCTCTCGCACGCAACTGCGGACCGTACAACCGCCAGCCGAGCACCTGTCAATCTCAAGCAGCCCGCCGCACTTCAGCCGACCGAAAGTGTCTTGGCTGTTCAGCAAGAAAGGCAGGACCACCGATGGCTTCCATGGCTAGCTCAAAATTCCCGAACTTCTGCACCAAACGTTTGAGTCGTTGCGCCGTGATCACGTCAGAATTCATCCTGACCTCTGATAGCAACTCCTATAACTCACCTAGTGTAAGACTTAATACGACTTGCTCAGGTGTAACAGGATAATCCGGATTCAAATCGTCTTGATCAGCTGCATGATCTTTCACGATGCCCCTCGATTCAATACCAGCGAACCAAAAAAATGCGGGCGTTAAGTTTGCGTTTGATGAAGAAACCGCATTTTTTTATCGAACCAACGTGTAGGCGTTGTTGATAGAAAAACGGGGGACTGCGACAAACCGCACCAGACTGCAGTCTATTCTAGCGGGATAGGCTCGGACGCACCAAGTTTCGCAAGCATCCCAGCATGTCACTCACGGAACTTGTATCCGACACCTCGCACAGTCTCAATCAGATCCGCCGCCTCTCCCATTTTCTTTCTAAGAGCCCGGACATGTACGTCGATGGTCCGGTCCAAGACCATGGTATCTTCCCCCAGCGCGGCGTCCACGAGTTCGGCCCTCGCGAAGGCCCTGCCAGGCTGCCGAATTAGCGTCTCAAGCAATTTAAACTCACTTTTTGTGAGATTTAGTGACTGCTCGTTAACGGTGACAGTGAATCTTCTGCGATCCACCATCACTCCTTGGTGCAGCACCTGTTCACTATCTTCGGAAACCCGTTCGCGGCGTCTCAGCAAAGCTTTGAGACGCTGCAGCAGTACCTTGTAGCTCTCAACCGGCTTAACCACATAATCATCGGCCCCCATGGCGAATCCGACCACTTGATCGGATTCCTCGCCCATGGCGCTCAACATCAGAATCAGCGTATCTTTGGTACTGGGATCATTCCGAACCAAGCGACAGACATCGATACCACTCAAGACGGGCAGATCAACGTCCAAGATGATCACATCTGGCAGCGTCAACTTGGCTAAGTTGACGGCCTCCCGACCGTCTGACGCACGCGTAACTTCATAACCAGCACGCTTGAGTTGGTACTCCAAAGAATCCGCAAGCGGCGCGTAATCTTCCACGACCAAGACTTTGGTGGTAGCCATTGACATTTCCGAATCCGTAAGAGGAAAACACTGAAGAACAATTCCAGCGATAACCAAGTGTCATGCGAAAATTGGAATACAATTGAAACCTTTGAAACACCCCCCGAAGCCGTTAATATTAAGTTAAGAATAGAAGTGGCTCCTCATATGGTTACCAAGGGGGTGGCGACTGCTCATACCTTGCCGACTTCTTCTACTGCTAAAACCTCATCAAACTGAGGCAGCAAAACCTCAAATACAGCTCCCTCGCCGCTTTTACTGGTCACTCGCACCTCCCCTGCCATCGCCAACGCGAGGTTTTTGACGAGGGCTAACCCAATCCCTGTTCCGCCATCACTTGCCTCTCGACTCTTTTCCACCCGATAGAACCTTTCGAAAATACGCTCCTGATCACTCGGGGCAATTCCAACCCCGTCGTCCGTGACAGTCAGTTGTACAAATCTGTCCAAGACCCTCAGGTCCACTTCGACCGTACCCCCAGTTTCTGTATAACGGACTGCATTACTGATCAGATTATTCACGATGGTTACGGTGGCATCGAAGTCCGCGAACGCGATCTCGCCTGCTCCCCTCTCAGTACTCGGACATTTTAACTCGATGCCCTTTTGAGCAGCGATCGGCTGATTGGTGAGCACAGCTGTCTGAATGCACTCCATCACTGACACTGCACCAAATTCAAAGTTGTTCTTACCCGCTTGAGCGCGTGCCAGCTGCATCATATCGGCCACCAGCTTTTCAAGACGCAAGCATTGCGTCTTGATCTGGGCCATGAAATGAAACGCAGCATCCGGATCATCTCCCATCGCGTCTTCAACAGTCTCGGCATACCCTTTGATTGCAGCTAATGGGGTCTTCAGCTCGTGCGAAATATTCGCAATGAACTCCCGCCGCATCGACTCAACCAATTGTGCCTCCGTTACATCCCGCAATCCTATTACCAGGCTCCCACTACTCTCATGAACAATACGATCAATCCGCACATTGACAGGCCGCACCGTTAAGTCGTTTTGAATTTCGAGTAGAAAATCCTGCGGTTCTTCATCATCAAAAGCCCGCTGGACTCCAAGCCGCATTTTCGGCAGACGCACCACTTCAATCAACGGCCTCCCCACCAGTTTCTGATCAGGATCGAGGCCCAACAGAACTCGAGCCGCGGCATTGATCAATGTGATCTGACGATCGCTCGAAAGTACAACCACCCCATCTTTCATAAACGCAAACGCGGCTATCGTTTCCTCCGTCTCACGCTTGACGATTTCCGAGTCTTCTCGAGAGCGTTCGATTTCATCCCGGTACCGTCCCAACATCAACCGCGAGTCCAAGGCGAATGTTTTCTTCATGGCCATCAGCCGATAGAGTAGAGCAAAGATGCACAACAAAAACACTATCGCAATAGGTAACACCACCCATCCAAAGATCACGCTAATCAGCACAAAAACAACCGAGCAAACCGCCCAGCCAAGCTCAAACCTTGACCTCCGTTCCACGTCATCAGCGAGTGACTCAACGTTCTTGACTTCCGTCAGCGATTCCTTCATTTGCAATCGAATTTCCTGCAGCCCTTCAGGGCCGCAGCTCCCGGTGTGATTGAAGACGGCATGGATTCCAAAGACAAAACACAAATTCCCAAAACCGCAACTGCGCCTGATTACAACTCCAGGTTTTCTGTTTGAATGCAGTGCACTCAATCCAGTACCTTCCGCACCTTTCGAGCAGTCCTTCCAGTAGCTCGCAACCGGTATTGTTCGGGTGCTCTGGCAGCAACACGGGCCAATTTCCACCTCGTCTTCTGCGCCGCTTCCGTCGGTAATCCAATCACACCCATCGTTCAGGTTCGATCCAGCATAGCCAAATAACGTAAGACTGGAAGTGTAACCATGTGATCTATCGCAAACCAACGGGAACCAGGACGACGGATATATTCCGCCGTAGCATGCGTCCCATGTGCTTGAGTTTCAAGATTTCGGATGATTCTTTTGATACGAAACCCTAGCCGGGAGTGCAGGCGAAGACACATTCATCAGCAGGGAAATAATCAAAATCGGGTGTTCCCCGTCGCTCTGAACCAGTTGCCCCAAGTCGCAGGTATTGTGAGCGTGGCTGTTCTTGTGCCATTTTAAAACCAATTCATTCGAAATCTGGCTGTTTCCATGTTTACGCTGGAGGTTCAGAGGGCTCTCGCGTTATCTGAAATTCTTACAGCAGACGGGGAACGCCTGACCTCGCCGCTTTCCGATTAGAACCTTACAATCTGCCCATCGCATTGACGGGTTGGCGGAAGATTTTCGCGAGGTCAGCCCAGCAATGCACTTACTCACGGTCGATCTCGTTTTCCCAGACTGCCCATGTCCGCTTTTCGCGCCCTCGCCACAAGCCCCAGTTTTCCTGCTCTTGAACAGGATGTTCTCGAATTCTGGGACAACAACGAAATTTATCGCGAGTCGTTACGACGTCGTCAGACGGGACCCTCATTCGTTTTCTACGAGGGGCCCCCCACGGCCAATGGGATGCCGCACCCCGGTCACTGCCTGACTCGCAGTATCAAAGACGTCTTCCCCCGCTACAAAACGATGCGGGGCTACCGCTGCGAAAGGAAAGCTGGCTGGGATACCCACGGACTGCCAGTTGAAGTCGAAGTTGGAAAAGAACTTGGCATCCATAGCAAGGAAGAAATTGAAGCCTATGGCGAAGAGCCATTCATTCAAAAGTGCCAACAGAGCGTTTGGCGATATATGCAGGAATGGCAGCAGTTGACGCGTCGCCTAGGCTTCTGGGTCAATCTAGAAGAAGCCTACGTTACCTATCACCAAAGCTACGTGGAGAGCGTTTGGTGGAGTCTGAAAAATCTGTTTGATCGCGGCTTGCTATTTCAAGGCCACAAGATTGTCTGGTGGTGGGCCCAAGGTGGAACCGCACTTTCCGCCGGCGAAGTCGGACAAGGGTACCGCGAGGTTGCTGACCCGAGCGTCTATGTCCTGTTCCCTCTGGTTGACCATCCGAATCGTTCACTTGTCGTCTGGACCACGACACCGTGGACTCTTCCAAGCAATGTGTTCGCAGCGGTGCATCCCACTGACATTCAGTACGCTGCTGTCCGGGATCCTGAGACCGGTAACGAACTGATCCTTGCGAAAGCCTTAATTGATACCATCTCTATCAAATTAAAGCGTGAGCTCGAATTCATCGAAGATGTCTCCGCAGCGGATTTGATTGGCAAGCGTTACAAGCCTCCATTTGATCATTACCAAAACACCACGGGTGACCCCACTGGCACGCTGCATAGTGGTGATACACAACACCATTACTGGCGTGTCGTGCCCGCTGACTTTGTCACCACCGATTCCGGAAGCGGTCTGGTTCATCAGGCGCCAGCATTTGGCGAAGTGGACCATGAAGTCTTGGTATCAGAGCAAAAGAAGTTCGTCGAAGGCGAACGCCCCGAACTGTTGTGTGCTGTTGGACCCGATGGAAAATTCACCTCTGACTTTCCCCCAATGGAAGGCACGTGGGTCAAGGAAGCAGACAAACCGCTGACCCGGCAACTCAAAGATGCTGGCAAACTGCTGCATCAAGAACAATACCTGCACGACTACCCATTTTGCTGGCGTGCTTCTCAAGATCCACT
>DOPG01000424.1 GCA_003513555.1 Rhodopirellula sp.
CCAGCAAGGTCTAACTTAGAGTTCGTGCCGGTCATGATGACCATCGGTGCTTCGGTGTCGGGGCCATGGTGGCCTGAGCCAGTTTCGGGCATGTAGATAATGGTCGTATTATCGAACATCGTGCCATTGCCCTCGGGAATAGCCTTGAGTTGGCTGACGAGCGTTTTGACTTGTTTCATGTGATGGGACTTGATGGCATTTCGCATATTCGCAGCGCCGGAAATTTGCCCACCATGGCCGATTTGGTGGATACTCGTCTTTTGGTTGTTCTCGGGCAGTGAGGTGATGTCGGTGCCCAAGTCGTCAATGGTGTAGGTGACAACATTGGTAAGGCCGGAGGCCATCGCTCCGACAATGATGTCAGTGAAGGCAGCCTGTTTCTGTGGAAGGGTTGCATCTTCGCCACCCCCTTCGTGGATGGGGTCAATCTCTGGGAGATGCTGTTTGACCTTGTCGCCAAGTGAATCGACTTTCGTGTTGCGGTCACGGATCGACTGCAAGGAGGCAACCTGGTCGCTGATCTTCAGACGCTCGTCACCATCGAGTCCCTTGAGGCGACGGTTTTCCTGCTCGTGCAGGTAGTCAAACAGAGCGATGTCAGATGCAACCTCTTCGGTGTTGGTGACGGATTTGAACAATTCCTGATAGGCGGTCATGGGGTCGGCGTAGCAGTAATTGCGCTGCTTGGCTGCGGGAGCCGAATAGCCAGAGACGATGCCGGTGCGGTAATCGCGCCCATGCGGCACAGCCAGCGACATTTCGACGTGACCAAAGGGTGAAGGGAAAAGTTTGGCCAGTTCAAAGTCGACAGTCGCCCGCTTGATGTTGCTGAGAATGTCACGACCTGCTTTGTACGCACCCATGCAACCTGAGTACGAGTAGTGGCCGCCGCCGCTAACTGACATTGAGATCCCGTGCAGGATGCTCATGTTGTCTTTGTATTCGTCGAGCGTACTCAGCCATTCGGGCAATTCATGTTTGGCGAGATCAACGTCAAAGGCTTGCTTTTCCTCGTGCTTCTTCAATTCGTCTGACGAGAAAGAGGGCAGGCCAAACTGTTGGGTGAGGTTGCCGTTGGATTTACGGATGAAGATGAATCGGTGCGGTTGATCACTCGCGGCACTGGCGGGTGCGGCCATGAGGTGATTGAACGAGGGGGTGAAAGCGAGGCTTGCACCGCCCAGGGCAGTTGTCTTCAGAAGTTGTCGTCGGCTGATCGACATCATTTATTCCTTGGAGTTGCTTTTTCGGTAGATAAAAGAGTCGGATGTGAGCAGCGACACGATTAACTCGTCGAAGCTACCGTTGCTATCGACGTAGGCTTTCTCTGCATCCATCAAAGTTCCCGAGTCCGAGATTGTTTCGTTGCGGCCCAGGAAATAGCGAAAGGCATGCCTAATGATTGATTGACGTACTTTGTCTGAGGCGGCGAGGCGGTTGATCAGGTCGAACGCATCCTCCACATTGCCATCGAGTGTTGCGTCATCGGTCCCTTCCAAAACCCCTCGCGGATCCACAGGAAGGGTTTTGTAAGTGGCAAGCGATGCGCCAAATTCATTGGTTTCGCCCCGTTTTGCTTCCGTGATCACATTGTCGGGATGCTCGAGGTTTTCTTCAGTTCGGAAACGACCGAAGTCATCATAGCTTTCAAACGGAAATCCGAGCGGATCCATGTTCTGGTGGCAACGCCAGCAATAAGCTTCCCCCGTGCGTTTTTCCATTCGTTGGCGCAGTGTCTTGTGCTGATCAGGTGGGATGACTGCGTCTACCGTGATCGGGACGTCCGGGATGGTGCCTGCCAACAATTTCTCACGGATCCATTTGCCGCGGTGAATCGGGTCTGTTTCGAGGTTTTGAGAGTGAGCGATCAGCCAGGCAGGGTGAGTGAGCAGCCCCTTGCGGTGGGAGATGGGGGCGGGTTGATGTACCGGGTAGTCCCACGTTTTCCAATTGAGGTTCCAATACGTGGTGACCTGTTCTCCGCGCATCTGCTGACCGGTTCGGCCAAGTACATTACCACCGTGCCAAAAACCCATTGCCATCTTCATGTAAGGCATTCCGTTGCTTTGGCCATCGTTGAAATGGAGTTCCAAGGCTGGCATCACTCTTTTCAGCGTGGTCAGCAGGGCCTTGTTGTCACCACCGCGTGTCTTGCGGAATTCCCAAATTGTCATCAGGAATTCCTTGTGAGGCTCGATATCCTCTGGCGTCCAGTTTTGCCAGTGAAGGTTCCTGAAGTATTCGAAGACCTGTTTCAGTTGACCAGCGCCATCCGCCATCGTCTTATTGTCGCCGGAGTGATAGATAAAGAATTTGTTGGTGGTGAGTAGTTCCGCAAACACATTTACGTCGTTTTCCAGGATATGCTCGACCAGCATGTCTGCTTCGTCGATCAGGCGACTGACCGCTTGCTCATGGCGTCCTGCTCCGAAGCGTGAGTCATCTTTGAAGACTTCCTGTGCCTTGGGGTATCCAAAGAACTCCCGGATGAATCGCAATTTTCGGATGGGTTGATTTGTGGTACTGGCGTTCAGATTCGTTGCTTGGACATTTTCATCAATGATGTACCACTGGTCGCGGCGTTCCAGCATGCGACGCACTTCACGTTCATAATCTGCACGTGAGTTCAGTTGGCCGTTTGTTGCGGCTCTGGTCAATTCTTCGTCGGGGCTGGCGTCGGTCAGGGCGTAGGCGAGTGCGTAGCTGGCGTCGCGTGGCGGCATCATTCGTCTACCATGTTCATCTGCCTTGCCCTGTCCAAACTCGTTGCGATAGGCAAATTCCGTGCTCAGTAACAGCGATTCGATCAGTTTTCCGATTGCTTTCTGGCGATCCAACTTGGCTGCATGCAACTTGAACTGCAATTTGTTCTCAGCCACCTCAGCGTCTGTCGGCTGGCGTTCATGAATGTGTAAATACAATTCGTTGATTACGTCCGCGATTAATGCATCATCCGTTCCAGCAGAAGAATTTTGCGAAGCGCTGAATGACGTTTTCCAATCGTTGAGGCACTTGTTGATGATTTGCTGATGAGTATCGCCAAGCAAGCGATGTTTCTTGATGGTTTGAGTGAGGGTAACCATCTCGTTGTCATTGAGTGGCACGTACTTTGGCTGACTGAAGTTGAGTTTTTGAATGTGACTGTAAAGTCGATTCATGTCCCATGTGTCGTAAAACAGCTTCATGGTGACGATGCGGTTTTGAATCCGATAATCAGTAACGCCCTCGCGACACCAGTCATTTTCACATTGAGAGATGATGTTGTCGAATTCATTACGATTGGCATCGCTGTAGGGGTACCACACTGGATTCCCTTTACGATCGGACTGACTTTGGGCCGTCACCTCCTCGACCGCATAAGGCGTTGTTTTATACGTTGCAATGCCTTGCAGGATGGCCTGCATGTCGTCTCTGTTAAAGCGGTCAAGGAATTCAAGGTTGTCGTGGCGTTTTTGAATTCCATTGGTCGAGTGTTTTGGAGGCCCTGGGTAGGGAATTTGCTTTTGAATCAGTTTAGGCAACAGGGGTTCGTGTTGAGCCCCGTAAATGTCTTTGAGCAGCTTTTCCATGAACGGATAAGTGCGTAGGAATTTTTCACGTGAGCGTAGTGTCTCACGGTGATCAAATTCGCTCTTCATCAGTTTGTGCATGGCCGGATAGTTGGCCTTCATCGTCTCTTCGGAAGACATGTGTCCGGCGACGCGTTTGGCGTTGCCCACCATGGTAAGCAGGTGGCCTGTATTGAGTCGTTTGTGAACACTGTATCGAACCCCTACCTTGGCAGGGAGCAAGTATGGGTTAGCGATGGTTCGACGAAACTTGTTGCCACGTTCCGTTTTGGGGCTCCAGTGGACTCCGCTGTCACCTTGCACCTGTTGCGAGGCCCCATAGATCGTCCGCGCTGGCTGGTAGTCGAGTAATCGATTGATTTTCTCGTTGAAAATAAATTCGCTGATCAGCCACCGGCGGTCATCTGTGTGGCCTGGCAAATTTGCGTTTTTGCCCGAGAACAATTCGGCATGGTCAACGACGTTGCCGTATTCGAATAGTTGAAGTTTTTCGGCGAGGGCTTTGGCTGCTTTGCCAGTGAGTTGGCTTGTTAACCATTGCAGCAGGATTTTGCGTTCAGCGTCTGTTGGCTGCTTGGCATCTTCTGGCGGCATTTCGTTGAGGTGAACGGCTTCTTGAACGTGGCGAAATATTCCTTGTTGATCAACCGCATCGATCGATTCCAACGCATGCAGTTGTACTTCGCCTTCCTGTTTGTCCGGACCATGGCACGACACGCAATAGGAACTCAGCACCTTGGTGGCTTGTGCTTTCAGTTCCGTCGGGTCTAACGCAGCGTGGTTGGCCACCTCCGGTGTGTTCGCTGACTGTGCAAAGAGCTGCACAGCGCACATTGCCCAACAGGTGGCTAAACAACCAAAGCCAATGACAACACGTGTCCACTTCTTTTCAAGTCTGACAAAACCGCGTTTTCTGTTTTCCAATGCTGAGTCCGGTGATTGATGTTGGTGGAGCCTACTGCTGACTTGCATGAGGGTGCGAAGGAAAGTCATTACCGGGCAGGGGGACAAGCGTGGTGAGGACCTCAATCCTTGAATTTGGTG
>DOPG01000346.1:0-1545 GCA_003513555.1 Rhodopirellula sp.
GAGAAGGTGGCAGTCCCTAGGGGAAGAACTAAACACTCAACTCCACACCCTTGTTATCATAGAATTTTATTATATTTCAACATGTTATCTTACGAGGCGCGTTGATAGGCGTGTTGAAAATGCGCCCTGCCTTCAATGAAACCGACCGCAAAAGCTTCAAACAAAACTTATCATCTTTTTGTGCGCAAGGCTTTGCCCGCCAAGATGGAAATGTTATAATTAGGGGTCGCCTGAGACGACAAAATCTCTCCCAAAACAAAGTAACCCGCCCTTGGTGGCGATGCAGAATTTTATGCACGCGTCGATATTTAATATGAGACTCAAACGGAAAGAGGCTTGGAAGGATTATATCGACTCATTGTCCCCCTTCGCAGCCACAACAATTCAACCAAACCTGAAATTGGATTCTATCGATAAGGGTGAATTAGCGACGGAAAAGAACATCGACCACCTCAAGTCGGAGATATGGAATCTTTCTCGAAAGCTCGATGAATTTTACTTCAGGACGAAGGGGGCCGTTGAGAGAATTTCCAAAACTGATCGATTCGACGCTTTTGGCGTTATAGAAAAACCAGGTGTGAATCCTCACGTGCATCTCGCGTGGTTTCTACGTAGCCAAGTGGAACGGGAAAGACGCCAAAATGGCAATCTACCAGTTCTCTTACCCTGCGGTTTCCCAACCAAGGAAGTCTTCGACCCCATGGTCTTTGAACCTTATCAAAAGGCCAACCGCTTGTGTGTATTGTTGCAGTGCTTCAACCGTTCGCATCGGGAGATGAATGAAGAGGACCGGGAGTTCCTGGATTCCTTCCGCAAAGATCGGTTTAATTGCGCCTTCCCGGATCCAATTCCGGGAAACGCTATTTGCGATTGGTCCGCACGCGGCTGGAGTGTTCACACGTGCTCTATCGAGGGGGACGGTTGGTCTCGATACATAGCAAAAGAGCTAGGCCCGGAAGAAGCCTCACGTCAGGTTTTCTTCCTGAGCGATGGTTTCAGCTCACGACAGCGGCTCCAGCCCACCCGATACCATACTCGCGACTGGAAAACTGGAGCGCATATGCTGGATCTTGATAAGCCCCTGAAGCCACGCCAATAAAAATTCTCTATGCCTGCGCGGTCAGGTACTTTGATGTCGCAGCAAGAGAGGTCGTTATACATGCTGCTGTCCTCTGCAGGTCAGTAATGGCGAAGCTATGCCTAAATCAAAGGAAATCCACCACCCAGACAACCTACTGGACGCGATGGGTGCGTGATCTGAAGCGAACGAAGTGAGCAAAGAGCCGCACCCATCGCCGTCTCAGATTAGTAACGTGCACGCACGACTTTCCTGCACGATCTGAAGCAACTGTTGGAGTTGTATTGACTGAGTTTTCTGCTCGCAAAAAACTGGAAATG
The DNA here is from genome assembly GCA_003513555.1 of Rhodopirellula sp. Classification (GTDB taxonomy): domain Bacteria; phylum Planctomycetota; class Planctomycetia; order Pirellulales; family Pirellulaceae; genus Rubripirellula. The sequence continues at coordinate 1,399 of DOPG01000346.1, forward strand.
CCTCGAATTCCCAATCACCGAATCTAACACCCCATATTCAGTGAGGATATCTACTCTAATGCTCTTGGAGACGAAGTCTTAGAGTTTCACCGGATCCTTCACCGGGGTGCGTCGGCATTTTTCGGGAGGTGGCAACAAACTACCCAT
>DOPG01000346.1:1744-2370 GCA_003513555.1 Rhodopirellula sp.
AGGTGGCAACAAACTACCCATACTCGCCCAGATTCTGGCTCCCCAGAAATGCAAACGTTGAAAGCCGTCACCACCTGTGCACTCGAAATGGTAGACTGTTGGAATCCCCAAACAGGTAGACCACCTCAGTGGGACAGACCTTGTCGAACCGTGAAACTCTAGCAGTAGTCAATCTGACATGGGCGCTAAATCCGCTAGCCCAATTGGCACGCGGCCTGCCTTTGGTACATCCGCTCGACACATCGCAATCGAGTGAGGCCTCCGGCTGAAGAACTTCTACGATAGATTCGCGGCACGCACCGCCCCACTTCGAAATTCTCCCATTCCCTAAGATCGAATGCCGGAGATCATGAGCTGCGTCATCTGATCTGCAATGCTTTTCACTGACATATCCACCCGGTCTCCACGCCACTTCTGAATCCAATAGAATGCACCAGCCGAGACATTCACGATTTCTGGCGTATGGGTTCTGATAAGACCTGCTTTGTCGGCCTGAACTAGCGATTTGGTCATCTTGAGCGAGATTTGACGGGCTCGATTGAGGTAATGCGTCGGCAACCTCATCAAACCAGGCTGCAGGATCAACGGAGGCGACACAGATGCCTGAGCCTGACAATTCAAATGGA
>DOPG01000346.1:2572-2722 GCA_003513555.1 Rhodopirellula sp.
GAGCCTGACAATTCAAATGGAACACAATGAGCATGATCTGGAGGGGATCGTCGCCATTCTTCTCTGCAGCTTCGATGATCATTTCATAGTGTTGGAAGGCACGCTCATGACATTGCTGGATCAAGTCAGCCTTGTCCTTGAAATGATGAT
>DOPG01000149.1:0-3510 GCA_003513555.1 Rhodopirellula sp.
ATCAACTGGCTTCTTTAGCACACGAGGGGCAATGATCTGTGGGTCGTCCAAAGTCAACAGCACCAACGTTTGGGGACGATCACCCTTCTTTGTGGAATCTCCTACGATCACAAATCGAGTTCGCACCCGCCCCACGGGTCCATCTACCACCAGCAGTATCGAATCAGCCCGCACCGTCCGATCACCATGAGCCAACTCGCAATCACCTTTTAATAGCGATGCCTCTGTATCATTTATCTGCCAACGTGAGACAACATTACCTCGAACATGAATTGGCTCAGAACTGATTTCCTGACTTGTCGCTGTGTTTGCGATCCCAAAAGCAGACAAAAAGGCAAGAATAATCCGCGCAGCAACGAACAAGGAAGCCGACACTCTTCGTCGAATTCCAAACGCGATTGATCCAGTGGTGGCTTCCCTGCCGCCCAAGTTGACTGATTCCCTTGCGAAAAAATGAAATGGCGCTCACACAGAACGCAGCGGGAGTCTACGAATTGATTTCAGACAGTCACAAGCTTGAAACCGGCAATTGCGATGTTAAATCGGACGGTTTCCGGAATAGATTTCGTGGAACGGGGCTTGAGAAGGCGTGAAACTCATTTTTCACTGGATTCATTAGCCGCCGCGGACTCCGCCCTGGCCTCAAATTCACTCTTAGATTCGAATGTTTCAGAAATGCTTCTGCGGATCAAGTTAGCCCATTGATCGTACCCAGCTTCGTTCAAATGCAAGCGATCACCAACAAACAGCTCATCCCGAGGCTTGCCCTCTGGATCCAAATAATGCTCCGCAGTTGCAATGAAATGCGTGTTAGGCGTCGAAAGTGCGATTTCGCGTAGCCGAGCGTTTACCTTGCGAATGGCAGGCCATGCCGAATAACGCTTCGAGGTTGGGGTCACCTCAATCAGAAATACAGGAGCATCAGCTTGATGACTATTCGACACTGAGACAATGTACCTTACCAATTCCTCTACTTGATCAGGCGTGTGATCTTCAGGCTTTCCTTGAACATCATTACCAACAAAAATCGCAAGCGCCCGGTATTCATGCGGATGAAGCAATCGTTTGGCAAAAATCGCGACGTCACTGTACTTCGCTCCTCCATAACCTCGTTCAATCGTACGAAAGGGTGCCATATCAGTCGCTATATCGGACCATCTTCGAATGCTACTGCTACCGATGAACATGATTGCGTCTTCGGGATCACTTTCTGCTGCATCACGAGCCTCGAGCTTTTTAATGTCCTTTTCCCATTTGTCGATTGCTTTTTTGCGATAGCGAGCGAGGAAGCTACCTTCGGGAGCAACTTCTGTCGCCCGCAAGGTTGAACTCTTCGAGTCACCATGGAAGAGCCAGAACTGAACAGTCGCCAGAGCTATTACGGAACACAGCAGGACAGTACTTCGCATTTCAAGTTTACCGAAAGAATTTCACTTTTATCAGCAACGTAGGCTGGCTGCCAAACAACTTCCCAAATTCCGTGATTGCGCTACGGCAGTCAACGGCCACCAGTTTGCCTCACTCATCCTAACTGTAAGATACGACATTGTAGACTCACTGTCGTTACAGTGGCATGATTTACGTACAATTCCCGCTTGGTTTCCGATCGGACTCAGACCAACCGGCTGCCATTTTATGTCGCCAAAAAAATTGTATTTCCCGAAGCCGTAAGCCCCCGCTGAGAAGTCATGCTCAACTTAAGCAAGCCCGATTCAATACGGATTCTTCTTTTTCTCGTGCCCCTGATTCTGCTTTCGAAAGTGGTGTTGGCACAGGAAGCCACGTCAAAACAGATCAACGCCGACGAGGCATTGAACGAATTACTCGATCAGGTCTGGAATTTTGAACTCGCATCCTCTCCGTTGCTGGCAACCAACGTCGGTGATCCGCGTGGACAAGACCGCCTCGCTGATGACAGCCTTCGAGCGATTCAAGCACGTGCAGAGCGACGCCGTGAATTCCTTAAGAATCTTGAAGCAGTCCCTGTAGACACTCTCAGTGAGGGAAAACGGATTGATCATGAACTGCTGCGACGACGACTAGAAGGTCAACTCGCCGACTTTCGCTTCAAAACCCATCTGATGCCGATCAATAACCGTGGGGGTTTTCATATCCGTTTCCCGGAGTTGCCCCGTGTGATGGCCCCGAAGTCCGAAAAGGACTTTGCAAACTACATTGCTCGCCTCAATGATTTCGATCGTTATACCGACCAACAGATAGAGTTACTGCGCGGGGGGATCAAGTCAGGCTTGGTTCAACCAGCAATCATCATGCGAGATTCACTCTCTCAGGTTGAATCGCATGTTGTGGAAGACTTAACGAAATCACTATTCTTGGCAAACATCGCTGCGGAATCCAAAAGCAACCTCGGTGCTGAAAGATGGAATCGGATCAAGACGCAAATCGAGGACTCACTCACACGGAGCGTCATTCCGGCTTATCAGCGCTTTGCAGATTTCCTTCGAACTGAATATCTGCCCGCATGTCGAGGCCCCGTGGGAGCCTCAGCGATGCCCATGGGTCGAGAATTCTACCTCGACCGAATTCAGCGTTTCACGACCATCGAAATCTCACCCGAAGAATTGCATCAAACTGGCGTAAGCGAAAACGCGAGGATCCGTTCGGAAATGGAGTTGATCAAACAAAAAGTAGATTTTGAAGGCACACTTGATGACTTTCTCGCGCACTTGAGAACGAACCCAAGGTTCTATGCCAAGTCAGCTGAAGAATTGATGCAAACTGCCGCCTTAATTTTAAAGCGTGCGGATGGCCGCTTACCCGAACTGTTTGGGCACCTGCCACGAATTCCATACGGGCTGCAGGAAATCCCTGCTTACGTCGCACCCCAAACAACAGCAGCTTACTATTGGCCGCCTGCGACCGATGGCACACGTGGCGGTGTTTACTACTTGAACACTTACAACTTGTCATCTCGCCCCCTGTATCAACTTGAAGCTTTGTCACTCCATGAGGCAGTCCCTGGCCATCATCTGCAACTGGCCATTCAGGCAGAACTTGAAAATCTGCATCCCATCAGTCGCGAAAGCAACTTCACTGCATTTATCGAAGGCTGGGCTTTGTATAGCGAACGCCTCGGGAAAGACATCGGATTTTACAAAGACCCTTACCAGGACTTTGGTCGATTGAGCATGGAAGCGTGGCGTGCGAGTCGGCTTGTTGTGGACACGGGAATTCATTGGATGGGCTGGTCGCGGCAGCAGGCAATCGACTACATGACCGCAAACACCGCATTAAGCCCCCACAATATTGTGGCTGAAGTTGATCGTTACATTGGGTGGCCAGGACAAGCACTTGCCTACAAAACAGGCGAACTCGCAATCAGTCGTATTCGCCTTCAAGCTGAGCAAGCACTTGGAGACGCTTTTGATGTACGTTCATTCCATGATCGGGTTCTTGAAGCCGGGTCGATTCCGTTGCCCATGCTTGAACAAAGAATCAGCCAGTGGATCAACCAACAACGCAAAGCAGACACGAAAAAAATCCGGGCGA
>DOPG01000149.1:3732-40179 GCA_003513555.1 Rhodopirellula sp.
CCGGGCGATCCACAACTAAAAAAGCAAGACTGATCAGGCAACACACTCCTTGCCAAGACTTCCAACAAGACCGTTGAAAGGCACTCCAAACTCTAGTGATTCGCTTGGCCTTTGATCGTCCGTTGCGCGACTTGCCAAGCGTCAATCAGGTGTTGGGCATAGGCATCCGGATCCAACAATCGGTCAAGGTCCGTGGTCGCCATCTCGATCAACCACCCATCGCGATAGGTGTCTGCATTAATCAAAGAAGGATCATCAAGAGTCCTTTCGTTAATCATTGAAAGCGAACCCACAACAGGTGAATACAGATCACTCTCAGCCTTCTTGCTTTCGATCGAACCAATCTGCTCCCGCAATCCAATTACGGCAGGCGGTTCCACTTCCCAATCCAAAAAATAAACATCCTGTAGCAGGCGGACGGCATAGGCAGTCAAACCAAATCGCCAAACCCCCGTTGCGATCTCACTAGCCCACATGTGATTGGTCGCATAAAGACGATCTCGGGGGAATTCAGCAGTGAATTCTCCCATGGCAAACGAAAAATATTCTTCCGATACGTTGTCGCCCGACGGATTCGTTGCGCCATGATCACTCACGTGTACCGCACTCCCTGAAACTCAACTTCAAAAAATGGCGGCAACAATCCATCCACTCGCAACAATCCAGCTTGGGTCAATTCAATGGCATCACCATTCTGCTTTACGTAACCGTCGGTGACATAACCCTGCCATTGTTCAGAAAACTCCTCCCTGATATCCACGCCAAACTTGTCCCGGAAGTAGCCAACATCCAAGTAGCCACGCTTAAGCAACAAAATCATCTCGCGGACGAGTTGTTGGTGCGAACTCGGGACAAACCCCCTCCCCAGAGGAAGCTTCCCGGATTCAATGGTTGTGAGATATTTTTCAAGGTCCGCCAGATTTTGATAATGGACTCCATTAGCATGGCCAAAACTGGCAATGCCTGTTGCCAACAAATCCGCACCTTTCCATAGATTGTCGCGGTAGCTGAAGTTCACCTTGGTAGGATCTTTGACCACGGTGTAAGCACTGCTAACACTGTACCCAGCCTTTTGAAATTCACCGAACGCGTACTCCACCCAAGCACGCTTGGTATCCCAATCCGCAACGGGACTCTCGACCTGATTGCCGAGGATGTCTTTGCTGTAAACGGTGTTGAATGGTAATTCCATCTGATAGATCGTGACACTCTCTGGAGACAATTCCAGAGTCTTGTCAACGTTCATTTTCCAGTTGTCCCACGTCTCACCGACCATTCCGGAAATCAGGTCAATGTTAACGTTCGGAAAATCAGCAGCAGTGATCCATTCCCATGCATTGAAAACCTGCTTGGATAAGTGAGCGCGACCATTCTCTTCCAGCAACTTATCTGAAAAGTTTTCGACACCCAGACTTAATCGTGTAACACCCAGAACATCTCGCAACGTTTTTACTTTTGTCTCACTAAGCGTTCCGGGTTCGCACTCGAAGGTGACCTCTTCAGCACCGTCCCACGTGATGTGCTCCCGCAGTCGATCAGCAAGTTTCGTCAATTGTTTGGGTGACAGAAAGCTCGGCGTTCCGCCCCCAAAATATACGAAACGAAACGGCCGATCACCCATTACTGGCAATTGGCTTACAAGCGAAATTTCGTTGCAGAGGGCATCAACATAACGCTGCACCTCAGCAGCTTTGACGTCAGTGAACACTTTGAAATAGCAAAACTTGCACCGCTTTCGACAAAAAGGAATATGCAAATAGAGACCCAATGGAGTTTTCTCACTGGGCGGACCTTCAAGTGCGTCATGGACGGCGGGCAGCTCCTCACGATTCCACTGACTGTACGGTGGATAGTTTGAGATGAAGTAACTGCCGACTTCGGTTTTTTTCGTATCGCTTGACGCGGAACCCATGAAAGGAAGCCGATTTTGGGGGAATTAGGGGTAATTGGCAGGTCGCTGCCTGCATCATTTTAAGTGTATCCCAGCAGACTACTACAGCCCTTGGGACGGAACCGCTGGATTGGTTTCGAAACTTGCGGCGACATTCACCTTATTCTTGGCTTTCCTTGGCCCCAAAACAGCGTACGACGCCATCATCATCCGCGATGAAGAGCTCTTGGCCTGCAATGGCAGGACCAGCTAGGAAAGAGCCCCTTATCTCATAACTCCACTTCTCCTCGGTTCCATCCTGAAGATCGAGTCGAATCAATCTCCCATCAGTGGCGGCAATCCAAACATCTTTCCCCGCAATCACCGGTGAAGCATCGGCACGACGACGAAGCGTATGCCTCCACTTTAACTTGCCAGTTGCAGTAGAAATCGCATCCACCTGTTTGTACTGACTGCTCAACACGACCAGATCACCTGTAACAGCTGCACTATTTCGATATTCCTGAGGACGCTCTTCATCCATGTGCTGCCAGAGCTCTTTTTGCGCTTTCCAATCGAATGCCAGCACGACTCCGTCCATGATGGGCAGAAACGCTTTATTGCCAACAACGCTGGGAGTCGACCCGGTGGGCCCTCCCAACTCAAACGTTTTCCCCAAGGCCTCGCCGGTCTTGAGATCGACGACGTGCAATTGGCCGTCGCAGCCTCCCAGAAAAGTTCGATCGCCAGCGATGGTCGGGCTGCAACGGATTTGGTCATTCGCTTCGTAAGTCCAGACTTTTTCACCGTCTTTGAGGCGAAAACAATGGAGCTTGCCGTCCCCGCTGGCTACCAAAACGTTCTCACCATGAAACGCGACCGAACCTTGAATTTCTCCATCGGTCGACTTCCTCCACAACTCTTTTCCGTTTAACGCATTGAGCTTGTAAAGATTTCCGTCAATATCACCGATCAGCAGTTCCCCTGATTGAACTGCAGGTGAGGCAAGAAAGCCGGTATCAAAATCGACTTTCCAAATTTCCTTTCCCGTGACACGGTCAATGGCGTAAACCTTTCCCATCACATCAGAAACAAAAACCCGCTTTCCGACGACTACCGGAGTCGTCTCGATGGCTTCGTCAGCTTTGTATTCCCATTTGACCTGAAGTTTTTCGGGCAACGTTTGATCAGCGTGCCCCGTCGACTGGGCATCCCCCCGAGCAGTTGGCCAATTAAGTTGACTCAACGGAATCGCAACCCGCACTTCCGTGGTGGGGGTAGTGACCGCAGCAGGATCCGCCAAGTTGTCGGCAATGGCCAGGTTCGAGAGTAGTAGACAAGCGAGGGGCAACAATAGGATGCCCACGACGCCTTTCGACCGAGCTAGCGGCAAGTTTTTGAGGATTGTAACGAACATACGGAACTCTTCGTGAGGTGTTTCCAGCTCAATCATCTGAAAAAAAGGGGGTTAGGCCAAAGTGTCTTGGGAATCTTGGGGCTTCAAAACCGATTACTGTTGAAAGACCCCCGCTCCCTCATGCCTGCCAGTCTATTATAGGCTCTTGACCGTCGAGTCCACCGGCGGGGGGGATGATTATTGGTCTCAACCTAGCCGAACACCCTTTTATTGTCTTTCTTATCCTCTTCCATAGTTTCTGACAGTCCATGATTTGCGTAACACTCGGTAGAGCCCGCCACAAACGGATGATTGCCGAACACAAGTTCCTCGCTGAGCAAGGAGCGGAACTGGTTGAACTGCGTCTCGATTACATCGGTCGCGCCATCAGCCTAACCCGACTTCTCGAAAATCGTCCCTGCCCTGTGGTTTTGACCGCCCGCCGACGAGATGACGGTGGCCGCTGGATGAAGACTGAGCAGGAGCGTTTGATGCTGCTCCGAAGTGCCATCGCGGCGGGGGTCGAATACGTGGACATTGAGGCTGATATCGCCGCCCAAATACCCCGCTACGGCAACACCAAACGGATCATTAGTTTCCACGACATGTCGGAAACACCTGATAACCTTGAAGAATTACACGCTGCGATGGCTGATGAAGATGCAGACATCGTCAAAATCGCAACCATGGCGAATTCTTTCGCCGACAATCTGCGGATGGTCGAGCTTGTTCGAAACGCCAAGGTTCCCACCATCGGAATCTGCATGGGTGAAATCGGTGTAATCACTCGCCTGTTGGCAAACCGACTCGGTTCACCCTTCACTTATGCGACATTCTCTGGCGGCCGTAAAATGGCCCCCGGACAACTCGACTGGAAAGAAATGAGGGACCTGTACAAATACGACACGATCAATGAGGAAACCGAGTTCTTCGGAGTCGTGGCTGACCCCGTTGCGCACAGTTACAGTCCGCTGATTCATAACAAGGCGTTCGCAGAAGAAGGTCTGAATGCACGATACTTTCCATTCCGTGTCCCAAAGAACGACTTATCCAATTTGGTTGATAACTGCGCCGACTTGAACATTAGTGGTTTGAGCGTCACCATTCCCCACAAAGAGGAAGCTATCGAATTCTGCTCTCAAGCTGAATCCAGTGCGACGGGAATCGGCGCCGTTAACACGATGGTATTTCAGAACCAAGACTGCCTGGGCTACAACACTGACTATCGCGCGGCAATGGACTGCATCGAAGAGGTTTTCCAAATCGACAAATCACAGGAAAGACCAATGCAGGGACTCACTGCAATGGTACTGGGTGCGGGTGGAGTCTCACGAGCGATTGCCTGGGGGCTGAAACAACGACACTGTGATGTTGTCATCAGCTCGAGAACTCACGAGAGGGCACAAATCCTTGCCGCAGAAATTGGTTGCCGTACCGTTGAGTGGAGTCAACGACATGAACCGAAAATCAATTTACTGATCAATGGAACCCCGGTGGGCATGCATCCCGACATGGATTCATCGCCTTACAATGCTTCTGCCATGAGTCAGTACCTCGCAGTATTTGATACCGTATACAACCCAGAAAACACCCTTTTAATCAAGCATGCAAAGCAAGCAAACTGCCGAATCATCACCGGCATCGACATGTTCGTAAGACAGGCTGCTTACCAATACAAGCTGTTCACGGGACTCGATGCCCCTGTCCAGACAATGCGGCAGACCATCAAGCAGGCCACCAACCCGGTGCAATTGAATTGAGCAATCGGGATTCAGACTCACTGGGACAACCAAGCGTTCATATTCAACTGCGGCAAGCACAGCCGGTCGATGCTGAAGCCATTCAGGCCCTCATGCGCCCCTACGTCATGCAACGCCTTCTGCTGGCAAGAACGGAAGCCGAGATCATCGAGCTGACTCGACATGGCTTTGTTGCATTCCAAGAAGCCGAAGGTCAGCCCCACAAGTTGGTCGGATTCTCGGCGATCGAAATCTACGGACCTAAACTTGCCGAACTTCAATGCTTGGCGGTGGATACCGACTTTCAAGGCAGTGGCGTGGGGCGACAACTCGTGGAAGCTTGTGTGGCTCGAGCTCATGAACTGAACGTGATGGAAATTCTCGCAATCAGTTCCTCCGAAGGATTTCTGCAAAGTTGCGGATTTGACTACTCACTGCCAGATCAGAAGAAAGCACTGTTTTACCAGTTGCGGCCACGACCAACAGAGATTCGCGAACCCGATCTCGACGAATCGGAATCGTGAGGATTCACCCAAGCCCGTAACAGGATCGTGTGGCAAACCGCACATGCATCTTCAGAGCTGCGCTCGTCGAATTTCCACTCTCATCGTGCCACCTCTGCAAGCTTGATGAATTAGGTGCGTGCCTGGCGAGCACAAGGTTAATATGCCAGCAACTCGAACAAGCACACCCATCCCATGCCCCCCGCTCACGGAATTAATCGCTGTTTCCGCAGCGAATATCACCATCCAAAGGCTGAATGAAATCGCTTTCATCCTTTTTTCGGGTCAGATCTCATTCTCTTCAGAACGACTGTCACGCTCCCGTTCATTGGTTTCCGAAGCTGCTTCGGATTCATCACCCAACTCTCGGCCCGAATCGGAATCCTCCTGATCTAAAACAATTTCGTTGAATACTGAGTCACCAGAACACTCGGCATCGCCCGTGTTCGGATCGGCATCAACGTCAATGTCAGTTGGCGACTCTCGAAGCCAAAACGGAACCAGTCCCAACATGAACAGCCAGAACAGCAACACACCAGGAGATGAATTTTCGGACGGCCACAAAGGAAAAGGTAAACCGGTTGTCGCATCTACTGACGCCAGACGTTGCCAGAATACAATTTGGAAGGTCACAGCCCACGGCATGGCAATTGCAAATCGTCCGAGAGCGTCTGATTGCCGTGGCATCATCGGACGGATCCAGAAAGCCAGTACAGCCGCCAGGACAACCACTGCCGGCGATGCCTGCCAGCCCACCAGCAGTGCAGGAATTGCAAGGATTACAATCAGATCGATGAGTCGGCCCGTCGATTTCCCCAACGGATCAAGCTTGGGATCCGCCATGGGACAAAATCCTTTTGCCAAGTACCGGCCCAACGCAGTGGCTGCCACCAGGGCCGTGATCACGCGAATCATCGCATCGATGTACCTGCCCTCTGGCTGCCAATCTGCCTGAACTTTCATCTGCCAAGTGACGACCATCAAGGTCGGAAAAATCAAAATGGGCAGTGCGGTAACAGCCACCGCGAAGTAAGTCAAATTGGTGGGTAGTCGATTTCCATCGATGCGAATCAGGCCCAGTGCCCAGCACAGGGTCAAGCCCACGATATGGTAAGCGATCGTGACCAAAATAACCGGATCAAGTTCGGGCAACCAAAGTGGTCCACCGTAGTGTTGTCCCTGATGCGGCAAACTCACTTGATAGACTTCAGCGACAGCAACGGCAGTCAATGACAGTCCCACTACCGCTTCCACGATGGGATATCGCGGCGAAACCGGAAGACGACAATTGCGACAGCGTCCTCGCAAGGCCAACCACCCAAAAACCGGAAAGTTATCGCGTGCTTTCAACTGCGTGAGACAGCGCGGGCAATGCGAACGTCCATTAATCGACTGACCGCGTGGCATCCGCCAAGCAACCACATTCAAGAAACTTCCAACTGATGAGGCTACCCAAAATGACCAGACAGCAATCACCACGTCGACTGTTCGATGTAGATACAAATCGGTAACGGCGAGATATGAACTACCACGAGCCTGCAGGGTGGCAACACCAAGGATATACGCGGCACCCAGTGGTAATATTACCGCTGTAGCGTACAAAAATGGAGATCGGATACGTGGAGGCCGGTTTCGCACTGCAGATATCTCAGCGATTTAACAAGGCGAAGATCGCCTCTGAACGAAAAGGAGTTAGATTTAAAACAAGCTGATCCCCTGAATCCAATTCACTCATGGCGACCGGCAGCACTCAGCATAAACAGTGGTCAGGTAAAAGATCTGCATCGAGCACACAAAGAAGCATCCTACAGCAGATGCTGGTCTTTGTGATTCCAGCAATCCAAAGGCAACTTATCATCTTGTCACGATTCTGGCCCAGCATTTCGGCACACACGCCCGAGCCAGAAGGTAGAATGGTGAACGAAAGTCATCTAATACTGGCATGACCAGATCGACAAACTGCTGGAATCTGGCCAATCACACACCCTAACCGTTAGATGCTACCCGCAGTCGCTGCACCCCGTTGAAACCGTTAATAACAGAGTAACTGGTGATATCGCGAGACTCCGTCGAGTCCTACCGCTCTCCTTGAAGAACAGTCGCCAAAAACCGAGAATCATACAGCTATATTTGCAGAAAATTCAGTCCAGAGATGAGGATGTGAAGGATTGACGCCAACATCACCGATATCTAATCAGGCGAGACGGTATACCCAATCGCACCAACGATTTTCGATTGCCGCGAAAGAACTTACGAGACACTGTGCCTGAGGCGATTGACGCCGACTGATCAAAAACTTATGCCTGACCCTTCGCACATCCTCGTCGTGGACGACAGTCCAACACAGCTTCGGCAAATTCAATTTTTGCTTGAAAAAGAGGGTTTCGTTGTCCAACCTGCCGCCGATGGCCTGCAGGCAATTGCTTCCATCAAAGACAATATACCGATGCTAGTCGTGACCGACTTGCAGATGCCTGAGATGAATGGCTTGGAATTGGTTGCCGCGGTGAAAGAGACAATGCCATCGCTGCCAGTCATTTTGACCACCAGTCAGGGCAGCGAAGAAATAGCAAGTCAAGCATTGAAGGCGGGTGCCGCCAGCTACGTTCCCAAGCGAGAATTAAACGATACGCTGATTCCTGTGCTACAGCAGGTGATGGCGATCAACAAAGCAGCCAAAGCGGTTCCCAACGTTGCCAAAAACGCGGTCGAAAGTAACATCACTCTGGAAGTCACTAACGACGAGTCTCAAATTCCAGATATCATTTCAAGGCTGGAATTGCCGATGGTCGAACTCGATCTGTTCGATGAAGGCGAGAGAATGCAAATCGCCATGGCATTAGACGAAGCTCTCTTGAATGCGATGATTCACGGCAACCTTGAAGTTTCATCGGAGTTGCGACAAAGCGATGATGGTGCACCCTACGTCAACATGATCGCCAAACGAAAAGAAGAAGCACCTTACAACGAACGAAAAGTTAACATCAAGGTGGAAGCATCCAACGAACAAATCACTTTTACCATCCGCGATGACGGGCCTGGTTTCGACGCCGCAGCATTGCGTGACCCCACAGACCCGGAAAATATCGAACGTGCAGGTGGTCGGGGCCTGTTGCTCATCAATGCCTTCATGGATGAAGTCAGCCATAACGAGGTTGGTAACGAGATTCGCATGGTCAAACGGAAAGCGACTGGTGATGGCGAAACATCTGACGACAGTGATGAGTAAGAATCTCAGCTGATGTTGGCCTCCTCTGCAAAATCGCAATACTGACATCGCAAACCCAGAACCCCAGTATGAAATCGCAACGCTAGCTGGGTCAGGTACTATCTAACCGCACTCAATCGGTGAAACAGTTTTCCTGGGAAACTCGGTCCACGTCTTACGCAGGCCAATACGTGGGTGATACGGATGATGATAGCTGGGAAGAGCTCCCCCGCCGCTTAAACGCTACCCCTGTCAGTACACTTCAACGGTCACCCAAAGGAATCAATGATGCCTAGGGCGGATTCCGCCTGATGAGGTGACGCACTTAAATTTCAGACTTCAGTCCCAAACAGTCAAAACCAAACTACCGGTAACGCATTTAGGTTCCTCACGGTTTCGAGTAGATGCTGCAGAGATGATACGGGCGCTCGCCGGCACCCTAGGCCACGCGGGGATTCGCAACACCTGCGGCTCGCCAACCGCAACGCCGTGGCTCCTCCGAACAAGGCCTGCACTTCGGGGTCCTGCACCTGTGGCCCCTGTGTTACCTCGAAGAACTGATTGCATTACTAAACGGAACAGATCTCTATGGTCGACCTCACCCTATCACTTCCACAATCTGAATGACCAATGGCGATTCCTTCGATACGGCATACGCACGCCAATGACCATCCCGTACGAGAGGATGGCGGCTACGTTCTCTATTGTATGACAGCTTTCCGACGCCTCAACGACAACTTTGCATTGCAGCACGCTGTTGATCGTGCTCGCCAATTTGGCAAGCCCCTGATCGTATTCGAGCCGCTACGTTTGCGTTACCGCTGGGCCAGTGATCGGCTTCATCGATTCGTGATTGAAGGGATGAGAGATAACGAAAAATCCTTTGGCAAGCGTGCTGTGACGTACTTTCCCTTCATCGAGACGGAGCCTGGAACAACATCTCCTCTCTTGCATGAATTGGCATCGAACGCCTGCACCATTGTTACCGACGAGTACCCATGTTTCTTTCATCCAACGATGATCCGAGTGGCTCGAAATCGCTTACCGGCGAGGCTTGAGCTAGTAGATAGCAATGGTGTGATCCCCCTTCGCGCGCCGGAACGCACCTTTACGGTGGCGCACAGTTACCGGCGTTGGATGCAGAAGAACATTCTCGACAACCTGATGGAGCTGCCGAAGGAAGATCCGCTCAGAGGAGTCAAACTTCCACGTCTGAATTCTTTACCAAAATCGATTTTGGAGAAGTGGCCACCCTCTGACCTTGATCACTTTCTCGATGGCGGTGGGATTCAGACTCTTCCCATTGACCATGAGGTTAAAGTTAGCACCACCGTGATCGGTGGTTCAGCAGATGCAAAGTCGCGACTGGATCGATTTTTGAATCACAATCTCGAGGTTTACGGCACCGACCGGAATCATCCAGACGAACGCGTCACAACCGGTTTGAGCCCGCACCTTCATTTCGGCCATATCTCAGCGCACGAAATCGTTCGACAATTGCTGGAGAAAGAAAGTTGGACGCCGGACCAAACATCACCTGCCAACGGGAAGAACCATGGGTTTTGGAATACGAGCGAGCCGTCGGAAGCATTCCTTGATCAATTGCTAACTTGGCGCGAGATGGGCTTCAACCTCAGCTTCAGACAGCCGCACAACTATGACAAGTTCGAGTCACTACCGGACTGGGCTCAAAAGACACTGCACGAACATACTCAAGACAAACGGCCTTACCTGTATTCCCGGGAAGAATTTGAGCACGCCAAGACCGCCGACCCCATTTGGAACGCGGCTCAACGCGAGATCCTAGAAACTGGTGTGATGCACAATTACATGCGAATGCTATGGGGAAAGAAAATCTTGCATTGGACAAAATCCCCACAAGATGCCCTATCCATCATGATCGAGCTGAACAACAAATACGGACTCGATGGGCGAGACCCCAACTCTTACAACGGAATTCTTTGGGTTTTAGGACGTTATGATCGGGCTTGGGGCCCCAAACGCCCCATTTTTGGCAGTGTGCGATATATGACCAGCGAGTCTGCGAGTAAAAAGCTACGACTGAAAAGGTACTTGGATCGATTCGGACCCGGTCGGCTCGTCTGACTCGCAAAATCGTTACAAATTCAGCCCAGTACCGACCTGAGGAGCGTTTCAGGCAAAAAATTTGGGCCCGAACGGCCATCTGAAGCCGTTTTCAGGCTGAATCGCGCCGAAAGGCCTTGCCCAGCAGGGCGAGGCTCGATAAATTCCTCGATTCCCCGCATGACGGCTTTTTTCCGTAATCAGCGGTTTTCGATCCCAACTCCATTCAAACCATAAGTTAATTCCGTGGTGGCCCAACCAACAACCATGGCCAAAAAAGGCCAAGTCGAGCAGCAGTGGTATGTCGTCGACGCCTCTGACGAGGTCCTCGGTCGACTGGCAAGTGATATCGCTGTCGTCCTGATGGGCAAGCATCGTCCTACGTACACTCCACACGTCGATTGCGGTGACTTTGTAGTCGTAGTAAACGCAGAGAAAGTCGGGATGACCGGCAAGAAGATGGATGATCGCCATTACACTTGGTACACCGGATATCCAGGGCTTCGCCTTGAGAGCTACGGCGACCGAAAAGAGCGAAAGCCAGAAGATTTGATCTACCACGCGGTTCGTCGGATGCTGCCAAAGAACAAGTTGGCTTATCAGATGATCAAAAAGCTCAAGATCTACACGGGTCCTGATCACCCGCACACTGCCCAACAGCCTGAAACACTCCAGCGTACTGGCAAGAAAGTTTCGTAATCTGAAACGTTTGTCATTCGCACTCCCAACAACACACCCCTAAGCAGCATTTGAACCTATGGTCGCCGTCAAAAAGGACAAAATTTCCGGAGATGCACTCGGCACTGGCCGACGAAAAAGCAGTGTAGCTCGCGTGCGTATTCGCCCCGGAAGTGGAACGATCACCGTCAACAGCAAACCCATGTCGGACTATTTCGTCAATGATCAGCATCAGGCAGCGATCGTTGCGACACTTTCCGCTGTTGAGAAGGCCGATCAGGTTGACGTCTTGGTTCGCGTTTCCGGTGGTGGCATGACCGGCCAAAGCGGAGCCGTTCGCATGGGATTGGCTCGTGCGTTGGTGAGCATGGATGAGACTCTCCATGAAGTACTTCGTGAGGGCGGGTTCTTGACTCGTGACTCGCGCATGAAAGAACGTAAGAAGCCAGGTCTTCGAGGTGCTCGTCGCGGCGTCCAGTTCAGCAAACGATAAATCGTTTGTGTTCTCCTGATCGCATCGCTGAGTTGCTTGAGCCAAGGCTGTAGAAGACATCGATTTTCCACCTCTCGGGGGGTGGCATAGAAAAATGTCCCGCACCATTGTGCGGGCAGCGCATATTGTGCTCATTGTTGAACTTGTGGCTCACGCTTGACCATTCCGATGTGAACAGTGTCATTGCCACTCTCTCGAACATCGATACAACCGATGTCCTGGTGATCCCGTTTCATCTTTCGAGAGCGATTCCTGATTTGAGGTTTGGTTTTGGGAAATAAAGAAGAGGCCTTCGAAGTTGAAGGCACCGTCACGCAAGCATTGGCAAACACTCGATTTCGTGTGCAACTGGAGACAGGCAGCGAAGTCATGGCACATGTTGCCGGCCGAATGCGAAAACACTTCATTCGTATCGTGCCCGGCGATAAGGTTCGGGTCGAGCTTTCGCCCTACGATCTCACCAAGGGTCGAATCGTTTATCGTGAGAGGTAGGAGAGCGATCCCTCCTGCAGAGGGGATTCCATAACGGCCGCAGGCGAGTTGGCTGGCTGAGTTGAGCCGAACGTCAACTGATCGCGTAGATTCAGTCGATTCTGTGCCCGTTATTTAGAGAAACTAAGCGATCAACGTTGGCTTTGTGCGCCCCATGTCGGATTGTTCTTCGCCAACTCAATGTGACTTTTTTTAAAAGAGTCCTGAAACCGTGACTGCGGTTCACGGGTACTTAAAAGTAAGTAGTCTTCGAGAGCTGTTCGAGCGGCCTGTCCTGAAGGATCGTCTTGAACGCCGGTTGCCGTTCGGTTACTCGAAATTCGGTTCAGTCAAATTCCAATAACCCGGCGGGCAGTTTGTTTCGTTCCGCCAGTCACTGCTTCCCAGAGGAAGGTTTTTACAATGGTGTTCTCGAATCGTTTGATTCGCCGTGGCTTGATGGCCTCCGCGATGGCCATGGGGCTCCTTCTGTCGGCTCCCACCTCTTGGTTGCCTCGAGCAACCGCTCAGGACAGCGATGCTGCATCCGATGAGCCCGTCCTTGTTGTAACTCTTGGGTCTGTCAACAAGCTGACACAAGACATCAATTACGTCACTGGGGTCGCTGGTCAAGCACAAGCTGGTGGGATGTTCGGTCTGCTCGCAGGCACGTTCACCCAGGGTTTGGACATGACCCGGCCGATCGGCGTCATCGTTCCTATGGTCGATGGGATGCCCCAACCACTCGCCTTGCTTCCCACCAGCGACATCAAGACAGTGCTGAAACGATTGGAAGCCCAAACAGGCCCTTACGATGAAGAAAAGGATGGCACACTCCGGATCATCGTCGGTGCGAACGTAGTTCACATCCAACAAAAAGGTGACTGGGCAGTCATGGGTACAGCCAAAGACGTCTTGGCCTTAGCCCCGGAAGATCCCAGCACACTGTTTGAAGGTATGGGAAACGACTATGACATCGCCGTGCGAATGAAAATGCAGCAGATCCCTACGGAAACACGCGGCATGCTGACAACCCAACTCAAGATGGGCTTTGAGCAGGCGATGGCACTGCAAAATGGTCCCGACGCGGAGGCCAGTCGCGAGACGGCAGAAAACGCCATTGAGCAACTTGAACAACTGATCGAAGATACGGATCAGTTGCAGTTTGGATTCAATATCAATCAAGCCAAACAGAAAATCACCATCGGAGGCAGCTACACAGCCGTTGCCGGAAGCAAGCTTGCAACCATGTACGATGGCACAAAGGCAATCCCATCTCAGTTCGCATCAGTGATCCGTGAAGATGCCGCTGCATACTTGCACCAAGCCGCTTCCATCAGCCCAGAAGCGATTAAAGACACTAAGGCCAGCATGGAAGCATCCTTGGGTGCTGTGCGTACTGCTTTAGACAGCCAGGCTGGCCTTACTGACAGCCAACGCGATGACATCAATGCTTTGGTAGATCAGATCATTGAGCTCGCCGTCAAATCGGCGGCAGAGGGAAAAAGCGATCTCGGTGCTTTGCTGTTGGCAGATGAAGACGAAGGATTCAAATTCGTATTCGGTACATTCGTTGCTGACGGAAATGACGTAGCCGCAATCGCCAAAGAAGTTGCAGCCAAAGTTGAAAACGAGCCAGGTGCACCCGAGTTCAAGTTTGACATTGGCGACTACAACGGCGTAACCATGCACTTGGTTCAGGCTGATATCCCAGCATCACAGGATGAAGCCCGTCGCATGTTCGGTGACAAACTGCGTGTTCATATCGGCACCGGCAAGCAGTCCATGTACTTGGCATTTGGCAAAGACAGTGAAAGCCTCATGAAAGAACTGATCGACTCCGGCAAAAAGAAGACTTCGGCTGATCGTCCTGTCGGTCAAATGCGAATGACCATGATGCCTATGTTGAAGTACGCCCAATCGATCGAGTCCAACGACGCTTTGGCTGCCATGATTGATGCCCTGACTAGATCACCTGATGAGGGCGACATGAGCATCGTTGCTGAATCAATCGATAATGGTCAGAAGTTCTCAGTCGACATCGGTGAAGGCATCCTTCAGGCGATCGGCGCTGCTGTACAACAGGCACAGCAGGCCCTGCCTGCCGGTCAGTTCTAAACGGCCCTTCCCAAAGAAAAACATGTTGTGAAATTGCCGTTCATGATGATTACAAAGACCGCCGGAAAGCTAACCGGCGGTCTTTTTTTATTCATGCAGGTAGTCAACCAAAACGAAAGGATGCCAATACTGTGAACACTGTGAAAAAAAAGAAGATCTTCGCAGTCTGCTTTGTCGCCGGCATGGTGGGTGGTTACTACTACTACCAAACCCGCGAACGCACCTCCAATGAGTTTGCCAACACGACTCCTACCGCGACGGAAAAAACACCCAATGCTGTGGTCACGATGTCTGACGTGCTCGACATGGCTAAATCAGCAAGATTACATCTTTCAACAACATTAAATGACTACACCGCTCGTTTCGTCAAACAGGAACAGGACGCCAGTGGAACGCTGGCACCCGAGTCTGAGATTCTGATGAAGGTACAAACACGTTGCCGCAATGAAAAAAATGATGCTCCCATGCGAGTTTATCTTGCTTTCAATAAACCTCAGAATCTAAAGGGGCGTGAAGTCATTTGGGGTGCTGATCTCTTTGACGGGACAATGGCCGTCCATGAAGTCGGTCTGTTACTCGGATTGAAAACGTTATGGCTCGATCCAACAGGCTTCCTCGCCATGCAGGGACAGCGATATCCCATAAGCGAGATTGGCATCATGAAACTGATTGATAAATTGATTGAACGTGGAGAAAAAGACAGGAACAACCCCGACGTTAGTGTCAACATCATCGCGGACCAGGAACTGGACGACACACCGACCCAAGTGATCCAAATACGCCGCAGCAAGCCCTCGAACGAAGAAGACGACTTTTCATTGGCCGAAATCACCCTCGACCCTGAACGCCAACTGATTCTTGGTTACCGAGCCTTTGGCTGGCCGGATGAACCTGAAGGTGAACCAGTCCTGCTTGAATCGTACATCTACCATGATGTGAAAACCAACGTGGGACTCACTGATGCTGATTTTGATCCAAAGAATTCAGAATACAATTTTCCGGCGCTGTAACTATTCAATCAATGGCTACGAAAAGAACAGCAGCCCCACAAACTCAGAATGCTAACAGCACCTATATTGATACTGATCAACACCTGGTTGCATGTAACGATGTTGCACAAATAAGTGTGCTACCTGATTCTGCCGGCACGTACTCAAGCTACCTTTGCAATTTTCACCCGAAGGCCCGAACACCAATGATCCATGACCGCTTACAGCATCGCTTGACTAATTTCATTGCAGCACTGATTTCCTCATTGTTTGTTGCTTCATCGTTCGCCATGGCTGATGATTTCCCGCAATGGCGCGGAGTCAATCGTGATGGCTTCATTAATGAAAACAACCTGATGAAAGAACTGCCTGAAGGTGAGCTGCCACGAAAATGGTCTGTGCCGATTGGATCTGGTTACAGTGGGCCCACAGTAGCAAAGGGAAAGGT
The DNA here is from genome assembly GCA_003513555.1 of Rhodopirellula sp. Classification (GTDB taxonomy): domain Bacteria; phylum Planctomycetota; class Planctomycetia; order Pirellulales; family Pirellulaceae; genus Rubripirellula. The sequence goes on from DOPG01000149.1 coordinate 19,731, forward strand.
CTATCTGACGGATCGCGGCATTGGGGAATCAGATAATCAGGTCGAACGCATCCTCTGTTTCGACGAGGAAAGTGGCAAACAGATTTGGGAACACAGCTACAAAGTCAATTACAACGACGATCAATACAACATTGGCTATAAGGCGGGCCCGCGGGCAGCTGTCACCATCCACGATGGCAAGGCAGTATCAGTTGGTGCGATGGGAGACCTCAAATGCCTTAAGGCATCCTCCGGCCAAATCATCTGGGAACATCAACTTGCGAGTGAATACAAGGTCAAGATGCCAATCTGGGGCATCACTGCGGCACCACTGATTTACGAAGACTTGGTGATCCAAATTGCTGCTGGCTCGGCCGGTGCATGTGTCGTCGCTTTTGATCTGCAAACTGGCGAAGAAAAGTGGCGAGCGATTGATGAACTTGCAGGCTACAGCGCACCCATCTTGATCCGTCAGGGTCAGCAGGATGTCGCCGTATGCTGGACAGGCGAGAGCGTGACTGGATTGGACCCGAAAACGGGAAAAACTCTGTGGCGGCTACCCATGGAATCAAGAAACATGCCGATTGGTGTCGCGACTCCTGTCACCTCAGGCAAATATCTCTTTGTCTCTTCTTTTTACGATGGCTCAATGTTGATCGAGCTGAACTTGGAGAAACCTGAAGTCAAACAGGTGTGGCGGCGAATTGGCAGAAATGAACGCAACACCGATTCCCTGCACTGCATGATCAGTACTCCTTTGATAAAGGGAGAATACATTTATGGTGTCGACAGCTACGGTGAACTAAGGTGCTTGGACCTGAGCACAGGTGACCGCATCTGGGAAGACACCACCGCTGTCCCTAAAGCCAGGTGGGCTACGATCCATACAATGCGCCACGGGGATGGCGAAATCATGCTGAATGACCAAGGTGAATTACTTTTTGCAAACCTGAATCCGAAAGGCTTCAAAGAATCGTCAAGAACAAAGCTACTCGCCCCCACACTTCGGCAACTTCCACGGCGAAATGGTGTGACATGGGCTCACCCCGCGATTGCCAACGGGGTCATCTTTGCACGAAGCGACAATGAATTGGTCGCGGCTCCTTTGACCAAATGATGCTGAAAATGAGAATCATCGCAAACCTCACATGGATGGCAATCGCTCTGCTCTGCATTCAACGGGCGGTTGGCTTTCAACTGGCGTCTGGAAAGCATCCTGACATTGTCATGATTGCTATCGATGACCTGCGCCCGATGCTCGGGTGCTATGGTGACCAAAGAATACAAAGTCCAAATATCGATTCACTAGCGAAGAGTGGAGTTTTATTTGAGCGAGCGTATTGCCAATACGCAAAGTGCGGTACTTCACGTTTGTCACTGATGCTGGGACTCAGACCGGACTCGATTGGAATTTTCAGTAACAAGACCAGCGACGTAGAAAAATTCCGGGCAGATCATCCTGAGATTGACTCGATCGCCGGCTGTTTGAAAAAATCGGGCTACTACACGCAGAGCTTTGGTAAGATTTATCATGACGGTTGGGATCAACAAAATGATTGGTCAACCGAATCGCAGCCTGGGCGCAACGGGGAAATACTTGAAATTACAAACACCCAGAATGTCTCTGGGCCCACGGTGATCGCCGAACGACTGGCCTGCCCTGTTCTGCAGGCCCCTGAGGTTGAGGATGACCACTTGTTTGCTGGTCGCATGGCAACGAAAGTCATTGACACCATCAATCACTTCGACAAACCGAACCCTCTTTTCCTGGCCATGGGTTTTCGAAGACCCCATTTGCCATTTGTCGCACCTAAATCCTACTTTGATCAATATCAGGTCGATGATTCATGGCTGGCTACCAACCAGCGTCCCACGGCAGATGCACCGTTAATGGCATGGTTTAACTCAGATGGGTATGTAGGTTCAGCCCGAAAGGCCGGGCTGACCATGCCACTGAAGCCCGATTTTGACGAGGCTCGAGATTGGAATGGCTACGAAATGCGGAGTTATCGAGGTGTCCCTAACAAGGGCCCGATTCCACGCGCGACGCAACTCAAGTTGATTCATGCTTACGCTGCGTGCATCAGCTATGTAGACACGCAGATTGGTCGGGTTCTGGAGCACATGAAAAAGTCACCACGATTCAAGGATGCAGTAATTGTCTTGTGGTCCGATCACGGCTGGCACTTAGGTGAACACTCAGCCTGGGGAAAAATGACCAATTATGAAATCGCCACGCGTGTTCCATTGATCATATCCGCTCCCCAATTGACCCCGGGTCGTACCGACCACCTCTCAGAATTAGTTGATCTCTATCCAACGCTCTGCGATCTCGCACAAGTCCCCAAGCCTGAACACTTGCAAGGTGACAGCCTGCTTCCAGTACTGCATCAAGATTATGGGTCGGACCATCAGCAGTCGACGTCGGTAGCACTGAGTCAATACACCCGATTTCGTAACAGGTACATGGGACGGGCAATCCGCACTCAGAATCACCGCTACATCGCATGGTTTGATCAACGCGAAAACAGGATTGTCGCGCGCGAACTTTACGATCATCGAGTTGATTCCGAAGAGAACAACAATTTGACTGTGCAGAACCAATATGAATCGATGGTAGAAAATTTTGACAGGCAAATTCACCATCTTTTCAAGTTGCCCGTGACTGTGCCGTGATTCTAATATCGATGACTCGAATTTTCCGCTCATCCGCTAGACTATGTACTTACGCAGACTAATTTCATTCTCCCACTGACATCAGCTGAATTCATGCCAAACATTGGACCCATGATCGCCGCCTCCGCAAAACTGGGACTCGGCTACGCAGAGCGTTTACTAAAAGATATCCCTGCCGAGAAATATGCACGTTTCGCACGGGTGCAGGACACAGTCATTGAGTCAAACCACCCAGCTTTTATTTACGGACACCTCGGTCTCTACGCCTCGCGAATCATTGCAGAACTCGGCTGCGATGCATCAGCCTACACCCCATCGGCTGATTACGTAAAAATATTCTCAAAGGATGCCGTGTGCGTTGATGATCCGGACAATTCCATCTACCCAGCCATGGATCAAGTGAACACTCACTTATTCACCAATTACCAAGCCGCCATCGCTGCGCTTGAACAGGCTGAAGATGAAGTTTTTCAGCAACAAAATCCGAATGAAGCCATGCGTGAAAAATTCGCAACCATCGGAGCGATGCACGGTTTCTACGTGGGCGGTCACTTCATGATGCACATGGGGCAAATGAGCGCTTGGCGACGAATGGCTGGCTTAGGTCCAGCTTGATTGCTGCCAATTAACTGGTGGATGCCTACCCACCATTCCCAACAGTGCTGCCTAACCAGTGATCGATACGCTTGCGGGCAACCGCACGTGAGTGCTTCATGCGGATTGTCGGCGTGGACTACCGACCTTTGACTTCAAGTTCAAATCGACCACTTCATCCGAAAAAATCTCAAATGCACGCTTGGAAACCCACCTCATGGCAGAACAAAACTGCCACTCAACAGCCGCTGTATGACAACTACGAAGACCTTGTCACCGTGGTGGGTGATCTATCGGTACGGCCACCGCTGGTCACCAGTTGGGAAGTCGAAAGACTAAGGAATCAGCTTGCAATCGCAGCAAGCGGAAAAGCGTTCCTGCTGCAAGGTGGTGACTGCAGCGAAAGTTTTCAGGCCTGTCGCGCTGATCCCATTGCAAAAAAATTGAAGGTCTTGCTGCAAATGAGCCTAGTGCTCGTCTATGGAATGAATAAACCAGTCATTCGTATTGGCCGCATCGCAGGACAATATGCAAAACCGAGGTCCAGCGACTACGAAACTCGTGATGGAATAACGCTACCTTCTTACCGTGGTGACTGCGTCAATCGAATTCCATTCACAGCGGAAGATCGAAAGAATCGCCCGGAATTGCTGTTGGAAGCCTATAGTCGATCAGCTCAAACATTGAACTATTTACGAGCCCTCGCAGAAGGAGGTTTTGCGGACATTCATCATCCTGAAAATTGGGAACTCGATTTCGTAACTCAGTCCAAGAAATCTCAGCAGTATCATCAACTTGTCGCGGGAATAAGTGATTCACTTCGGTTTATCGAAACCATCGGTGGCGTCGCGAGTGGCAACCTGTCTCGTGTGGATTTCTACACTTCGCATGAAGCACTATTACTTCCCTATGAGCAGGCACTGACTCGCCAACCCATCAGCGGCGGTGGCTGGTACAACCTCGGAACCCACTATCCATGGATTGGCGACCGCACTCGTGCAATTGATGGCGCGCACATCGAGTACTTTCGTGGGATCGAAAATCCGATTGGACTGAAAGTCGGTCCCACCGCCTCAGCAACCGAATTGACCGACTTGATTAGGCTTTTGAACCCAGAGCGGCAGGCAGGGCGTCTGACGCTCATCTGTCGTTTCGGTGCACACAGAATCAAAGACTGCTTACCTCCGCTGATCGAAGCGGTACAAAAGGAAAAACATCCCGTGTTGTGGTCCATCGACCCCATGCATGGCAACACAATGACAACAGATAGCGGCTTCAAAACACGGCATTTTGATCAAATCCTGAGCGAAGTGCGTGACTCCTTCTCAATCCATCAACAGCAGGGCTCGGTCGTTGGTGGAATCCATCTTGAATTGACGGGAAATGACGTGACCGAATGCATCGGTGGCACAGGAGGCCTGCAGTCAGCTGACCTAAAAAAAGCTTATGAGAGTGCTGTGGATCCAAGATTGAACTACGAACAAGCGATGGAAATCGCTTTTCTTATTGCTGGGCAGGCTCGACAACCAGACTGACAGAGCACTTAGGTGCCGTTACGACGCTTGCCAATGTCGATGACCGTATTTCTGCAAACACACAAACTCCCATGCCCCCGCTTCCCCGAACAGATCGCAAAGCGAGTCACTCAGGACGACCTGCATGCATCACTCCTATCCACGATGCTGTGACCACGGCCGTTCTCAACCTGATGGAAGGTGAGGTCGTAAGTTTTGGTGATATTGCTGGGAAAGCGGGACACCCCCGAGCTGCCCGGGCTGCAGGAGCCATTTTGAGCAAAGCTGGTGATAGCCTGCCGTGGTGGCGTGTCGTCTATGCCAATGGACACCTACCGCCATGTAACCCCAGCCTTCAAGCCGAACGGTTGATGGCTGAAGGCGTTCAATTGCATGGATTCCGCGTTATGGTATCGCCTCTAGGTCGTTTCCGATCTCCTCAAGGCAAGGCCGATACATAATCCTTCATAGAATGATGTGGCGGCGGCTCAAATTTGTAGCAGTTCCGGCTAAACTACTTGAGTAGTTAATAGCAAAATCCCGCTGCACTCCCCACGCACGCTCACTCAACGATATCGAGCCGAACTTCATGAGAATGATGACCACACTGAAGTTTTTCTTCACGCTTTCGATCACTGTATGCAGTTGCATGACGACCTCGGCAGCCGAGCCTCCCAATATCCTGTTCATCATGTCTGATGACCACACGGCGCAGGCAGTCGGAGCCTACGCCACCTTGCTGAAAGATCTAAATCCTACTCCCAATATCGATCAGATAGCTGCTGAGGGAATTTGCTTTGATAACGCGTTCTGCACCAACGCAATCTGCACTCCATCGCGAGCTTGCATCATCACTGGGCAGTACAATCACATCAATGGCGTCTTTGATCTTGGTGGAAGAATCGAACGAGACAAGCAGACTCTACCCAAGCTGATGCGGTCTGCTGGTTACCAGACAGCAATGATTGGTAAATGGCACCTCAAAGTTGAGCCAAATTTCGACTACTACAAGGTGTTGCCCGGCCAAGGAAAATACTTCAACACCGAATTCCGAGTTCAAGGTGATAAGAATTGGCCCAAAAATGTGATCAAGTATCCCGGTTCACATTCCTCTGATGTGATCACCGATGCGACCCTCGACTGGTTCAAAAACCACCGCGATGCGAAGAAGCCATTTTTTGTCTGCCATCAATTCAAGGCACCACACGACTACTTTGAGAGTCACCCCCGGTATGACAGTTACTTGGCAAACACAGATATCCCTGAACCCGAATCGTTATGGACCAAACCTGATACTTGGGGCTCACTTGCAACACGTGGATACAAGGATGAACTCGTACCCCACATCGGAACTTCTATCGGCCGCCGAAATCCGCGAAGGTCTTATGCCGCTGACCTACCAATAAAATTCCCTGAGGAATTCAAGTGGGATTACCGCGACCCAGACCTTTCCAACGAACAAGTCAAGCGACTCTCTTATCAAGCCTATCTGAAAAAGTATCTTCGCTGTGTCAAGGGCGTCGACGACAATATGAAACGTCTAATGGACTACCTGAAATCAGAAGGCCTTTATGACAATACGCTAATCATCTACACGGGTGATCAAGGGTTTTGGCTTGGCGAAAAAGATTACCAGGACAAACGCTGGGCGTATGATGAGTCTGCACGTATGCCCTTCATCGTCCGATACCCACAAGCAATACCACAGGGGGTACGCAGTGACGCAATCATCGAGAACATCGACTACCCAGCCTTGATGCTTGACTACGCCGGGATCTCAATACCAGCAGAAATGCAGGGACGTTCGTTCCGCCAAATTTGCGAAACTGGCAAGGAACCGGATGACTGGAAGCAGGCCACCTACTACCGATATTGGATGCACATGGCACACCATGACAATCCGGGTGAAATGGCGATGCGTACCAAGACCCACAAACTGATCTATTTCTACGGTTGCAATTACAAAGGGGAAGCCCTGACGCCCCCTGCTTGGGAACTGTATGACCTGACAGTAGATCCGAACGAACTGAACAATGTCTATGACGATCCTGACTACAAAACTGTACGGGATCATTTGAAATCACAGTTCGCGCAATTGCGACTGGAAATTGGAGACGACGGTTCACACTACCCAGAATGCGAAAAGATTGTTCAAGAGTTCTGGGACTATGATCAGGCAGATCGAGAGAAAGCAATCCAAATCTCCCACGCTTTCCTGAGCAAGCGTGAGTCCGAACTTGCGGATATCGAGAAAAAGCAAAAGTAGTGCTGCGGGAAAATTTCCAACGAAATATTACACAGCACAAAGTCAACACTATCAATCGAGATACCTGCGGGATTTGAAGTTGCGTGACTATGATTCAAATTGAGCGTGGCCCACGTCTTACGGCATGTACAAGCCGACAGGCTTACTACGCTCAAAGGTTTATCCATTGGTATAGCGGACAAGAATTCCATGCTGATGATGATTCCCTGTCGGACAAGCATCCCATGCACTACGATTTGTCGGCACTACGCGTTCGCCATAAGACCATTTTCAACGAGCCTGACGAATGAAACACATTCGGAATTTTTGCATCATCGCACACATTGACCACGGAAAGTCAACCCTGGCTGACCGACTCATACAAGCGTGTGGTGGCGTGACGCAGCGTGAGTTTCAGGACCAAATGCTGGACTCCATGGACATCGAGCGAGAACGCGGCATCACAATCAAAAGCAATACGGTATCGCTGTCATACACTGCGAAAGATGGTCAGGAGTATCTTTTAAATCTGATTGACACACCGGGCCATGTCGACTTTTCTCATGAAGTGCGACGATCTCTGATGGCCTGTGAAGGTGCATTGATGGTCGTGGACGCATCCCAAGGTGTTGAAGCACAAACGGTGGCAAACCTATACCTTGCCCTCGAGTACGATCTGGAGATGCTGGCGATCATCAACAAAATAGATTTGCCTGCCGCCGATGTTGATCGGGTCCGCGAAGAAATCGATTCTGATCTCGGGCTTGATCCGTTCGAAGCTATTCCCGTATCCGCAAAAACAGGCGAAGGCATACAGGATGTGCTGGAGGGAATTGTCAGCCAATTAAGTTGCCCTTCGGGAGATCCTGATGCTCCTCTGAAGGCACTGGTATTTGATGCCCACTTTGACAAATACCGAGGAGTGATCCTTCAATGCCGGGTGGTACAGGGAACCCTAAAAACACGACAGTCCATTCACTTCATGCACTCCGGACGTGATTACAAGGTTGACGAACTGGGCTACAACCAGTTCAAGTTGAATCCAAAAGAGCAACTCAGTGCTGGAGAAGTCGGCTACATCGTCGCTGGCGTCAAGAGCGTCCAAGACATTGAAATTGGTGACACCATTACGGCCCTGGACCGTCAAGCCGACGAACCAATCCCCGGCTACCAGGAAGCTCGCCAAGTCGTCTTTTCCTCGGTCTATCCGATGAGCACAGATGAGTACCAGGACCTAACCAAAGCACTCGACAAACTTGCCATCAATGATGCTGCACTGACCTACGAAAAAGACAGTTCGGCTGCACTTGGCTTTGGCTTCCGATGTGGTTTCCTCGGTTTATTGCATCTGGATGTCATTCAAGAGCGCTTACAGCGAGAGTTTGACATTGGACTGGTCATCTCCGCTCCGTCTGTAAAGTACAAATTGAACCTTAAGGATGGCACCACCATTGAGGTCGATAACCCCAGTTACTGGCCTGACCCCACCAATATTGACTCTGCATCAGAACCATACATCAAGGCATCCATTCTTACGCCTGAAGAGTATGTCGGCCCAGTAATGGAACTATGCCGGGAACATCGTTCCGAAACTCAAACAATGAACTATTTATCCGCTGGCCGAGTCGAAGTCAGCAGTGAGATGCCACTGGGTGAAGTGCTATTCGACTTCTATGGCAAACTCAAAATGATCACGCGTGGATATGGATCATTTGACTACGTTCCAATCGAATACCGCGCAACTGATGTTGTCAAAGTAGACATCCTTGTCAACAAAGAACCCATCGACGCACTGGCCTACCTCGTTCACCGAGAAAAAGCACGGGCGCGGGCGCTGCATTACTGCGAGCAGTTAGCAGAAGCGATTCCAAGGCACCAATTTAAAATCCCCATTCAGGGAGCCATTGGGGGAACCATTATTGCGCGTGCCACCATTCAGCCTTATCGCAAGGATGTCACCGCAAAACTTTACGGTGGTGACGTGACTCGGAAAAAGAAACTGCTTGAGAAACAAAAGAAGGGAAAGGCCAAGATGAAGCAGTTTGGCAGCGTCAACATCCCACAGAAAGCATTCGTTTCAGTACTGCGTGCTGACAAAGACTGAAATCCTAAAAGCAGTCAGATCAAAAATCACCTTTCGCCGAGCGACACGAAAAGCATGTACGCGATCATGAATTTGACGTATTCATTTTTAAACTACGATGATCACAGGTAACAACGTATCCACCACTTATTAGATGGACACCACGGCCATGCCCCGAACCGCCATGGGTGCTCAAACCTTACCAGGTGAGTATTTCACGTCGCGAGAAGTCTACGACCGGGAAACCGACTGCATTTTTTCGAAGTCATGGATCTGTGCAGGGAGAGTTTCTTCCATCCCCAATCCCGGAGATTTCTTCCTGCATGAAATGGACGGCGAAAGTCTCATTATCATTCGTGCTGAATCGGGGCAGATCAATTGCTTCTACAATGTCTGTCGGCATCGCGGCACCCGACTCCAAAAAGAACCATGTGGTCGGATAAAAAGCAGATTGCACTGCCCCTATCACGCATGGGCCTATGATACCGACGGAAATCTGAAGTCGGCTCCCAATATGATGGCGACAACTGATTTCTGTGAACAAGATTATTCTTTGCATAGCGCAGCTTGTGTTGTCTGGCAGGGATTTATCATGATCAACCAGCAGCAGCCAGTCGCCTCATTCAAGAATGACTTCAGTGACATTCTGAATCGCTTTGATGACTGGGAACTCGATCAACTGGTAGGCGGGCATGAAATCACCTACGAAGTGCAAGCAAACTGGAAAGTCGTCTTTCAAAACTACAGCGAGTGCTATCACTGCTCACTGGTGCATCCGCAGTTGCGTCCGATCACGTCCGTAGAAACAGCCTCCAATGATTTTGAAAAAGGGCATTTCCTCGGTGGACCTATGATTCTTGCGGATGACTACCAAACCGTTACGATGAATGGGCAGTGGTGCGGATCACCTTTGGAGAAACTTTCCGCAGAAGATTTGCGTCGTGTCTACTTCTACACGCTGTGCCCTTCCCTGTTCATCAGTCCCCATCCTGATTATGTTCTGACGCATCGCATCGAACGGGTTGATGTCGACAAGACTCGCATCGTTTGCAACTGGCTATTTCCGCAAGAAGTCGCAGCACAGGACACTTTCAATGCCAGTGAAGCCATTGAATTCTGGGACCTCACCAATCGGCAAGATTGGGAAATTTGTGAACTGACCCAAAAGGGCGTCCAGTCCCGCGTCTACCAGCCCGGCCCCTATTCCGGACTGGAAAGCATGTTGGCCGCGTTTGATCGACATTATCTTTCGTTGATGGCCTCCGAATCGGAAACAAAACACGAAATATAATCCTGCTAACATAGGTTCTACACCTGACTGTTCTTGGTCAGGCCATCCAGATCATGAACGACCAGATCCCTACAATCTGGCAATCTTCGAGCTGGTATTCCCTGAGTTCTAAATCGAATCAAATGATCCGATCTCGCAGGATCTCTTCGGCTGCATTCATGCCGCATGCCCCCATGACGCCTCCACCTGGATGACTGGCAGCACCGCACATGTACAAACCCTGAATGGGCGTTCGATGATCTGCCCAGCCAGGGACAGGTCGCATCATGTGGAGCTGATTCAAATTCATTGATCCCTGAAATATATTGCCACCTGTCAATCCATAAGTCCGTTCGATGTCGACAGGACTCAACACTTGCCGATGCTCGATCGCGTTCGTAATGTTTGGCGCGTACTCAGCAACACGCTCCACACAACGGTCGGCAAATCCCTCTTTGATATCGTCCCACACTAGCCCGTCTTTGAGATTGTAGGGCGCGTACTGCACAAACATACTCATGATATGTTTGCCCTCCGGGGAGATTGTCCGATCAACACTCGTAGGGATCGTGATTTCGACAATCGGATTCTTGCTCGGTTCGCCATACTTGGCATCGTCGTAGGCTCTTTCAACTTCTTCCAGAGTTTCACCAATATGGATTGTGCCGTTGTGTTGCGGTGCAATTCCGGTTGACGGAAGACATTTGAAGTTGGGCAACTCCGAAAGTGCCAAATTGATTTTGGCTGTTGCAGAGCTGTAATCAATTCGATCAACAGCGGCACGGAAAGGAGAGGGCAAATCAACTTCCTTCAGAAAGTGATTGAATGTCAAATTGGCATCGACGCTGGATGCCACGACAGAGGCTCCCAATTCACGGCCATCACTCAGCAAGACTCCGCGAGTCTGATTTTTTTCAACCATGATCTGCTGAACTTCGCACTCCGTCTCAATCACCACACCGAGTTGGCGGCAAACGGTTGCAATCGAATCGGAGAGGGCCCCCATGCCGCCCTCGACGTAGCCCCAAACCCCTCGGGCTCCTCCGGCTGTGCCCATCACATGGTGCAACAACACGTACGCAGTTCCTGGTTGTGAGATCGAAGCAAATGCGCCGATCACAGCGTCAGTGGCAAGCGTGGTTTTTAGCACCTCGGTTTCGAACCATCTTTCCAACACAGGCCTCGCTGCTGCCGTCAACAGTTCAATCCCCTCAGGAATTGTTTCTTCCATGGAAGCCAATGCCCTACGCAGCGCCCATCCCTTCTTAAGGTCGCGTAGTTTCTTTCCCATTCCAATTCGTCGCCAACTAGCGGGCAACGGTAATAGATCAGGAGCAGCTTGATTCAGCACAGGCTCGAGATGCATCGCAACATCCTCAAGCACCTTTTCATACCGGACAAACGACTCGGCATCAGTCTTACTGAAACCGGCAATCTGATCATAGTTCTGCTGGGCGTCTGCACCCAGCATCAAATGCCGGCCATCCCGCATCGGCGTGAAAGATGATGGAACTCGGGGCAGAATGGTCAATCCATTCTGCTTGAGTTGCAGATCAGAAATGATTTCAGGCAATAGCAAACTGACAACGTAAGAGGCTGTCGAAACCTTGTACCCTGGCCACAGTTCCTCGGTAACACTGCACCCTCCAAGCATCGGGCGACGCTCCAGAACACAGACCCTCTTTCCACGCTTAGCAAGGTACGCTGCGGCAATAAGTCCGTTGTGACCTCCACCAATAATGATGCAATCGTACTGCCCCTGGTCACTCGAATTCACCATTTTTTCTACCTAGCTCAGCGCCATTAAGCGGGTCTACACCGACCCGACGATTGAAGCACTTTGCAACAATCCACTCACAGATCCCCATTCAACCATTCGGCGGCCTTGACCGCGATGCCCTATCCAGAAAATTTGCCCGCTAATTCCGGCGTACACGTCTCATCGACCCAGTGCTCGCGATCAAACCACACGCATGACCAATATTGAAACTGATATCACTTTGTGGTGTGTTGAACGACGTTACCCCGCGCAGTTTCCACTATATTGCACCACGACCTGTTTCTTTGACTAGGAGAACAACCACAATGCTTCGCCCCACCTTATGCCTTATCGTTTCCATTACTTTTTACTCGGGTGCTCTCGCACAAAAACTTCCCGCCGAACCAACTAACATCGACCCCAAGTTACCCAACGTCCTGCTGATTGGAGACTCCATTTCAATTGGGTACACGAAACCTGTCCGCAAAAAGCTTTCAGGTATTGCAAACGTATTTCGCCCCAACACCAACTGCGGTCCTACAACCAAGGGTGTAGCAGAAATTGAAAAATGGTTGGGAGATCGCAAATGGAACGTCATCCATTTCAATCATGGTCTTCACGACTTGAAATACATGGGACCCAATAATGAGAATCTTGCAGACCCCAAAGATTCAACGTCCCATCAGCAAGTGCCACCGGCGAACTACAAAGCCAATCTGAAAAAAATCGCTGAGCGTTTAAAGCAAACTGGTGCAGTTGTGATCTGGTGTGAAACGACACCTGTCCCCGAGGGTGCCAAAGGTCGAGTCGTTGGCGATAGCAGAAAGTACAATGAGGTCGCCGCCAAGGTGATGAAAGAAATTGGCGAGATCCAAACCAACCCGCTTTGGCATGTAGCCACCAAGAGCATACCGACCCGTCCGGCAAACGTTCACTATACAACCGAAGGTTCTGACAAACTGGCCGATCAGGTTGTTTCCATCATCAAGAAAAACCTGCCCTAGCGAAATGGTAGAGCTGACCTTTCCACAGTAAGGTGGCCGTATCATGGATGTGCCTTAATTCTGAGGCGACCCATCAATCTGTGACGTATTTCTGAAAAATTAAGTCTTAAGCGAACGCAAGGTCACTTAAGAAGTGAATCGCATTCCCCAAGGTTGAACCAAGCTCCTTATGAAAGTACTCAGGAAGTCGAGTTCTAGGCCAATCAGGGAAATTTTGGGTTTCGGCTTAGGCTGCTTATTAGGTGGTCTGACCGGAGTCGGCTTTGGCTGGCTGTGCCGTACAGAAGTGGCCATTATCACTTGTTACGGACTTGGCTTTATTGGCGGCGGTCTTCTCGGCTCGCTGCTCACAAGACGCTTGACCAAGTAGCGAGTCCGCACTCTCCGGCACTCGAATCCAAGGCTTTCCGTGCTGCAAGTCCCAAGCACTAGTTCACCAGCAAGTCTGAGATCTCTTTGGCGGTAGATTACCTGACCTACCAATATGATTGAGACGCGGCTCAAGGGCCACGAAATCGCAGCAAAATGTTGATTCGCCAAGGCCACTGATTTGCCCCAAAAGCCTGATAGAGAGCTTTCAAACGCTTGCTCTGCCAAGCCCAAGCGTGTTGCGGCGTTGCGATAGATTCGATGTGAAACCACACATCGATCTATCACGAATCAACTATAATTTTCTCCGCAAAGCTTCAGAGTTTTTGACTACCCCCCAGTCTTCAAACAGCGGGCTTTCTAAATTTCGCTGATGGGAACCACGGGGCATGAGTTAGGATGGAGAACAACAAAGTCGACTTAAATGATTCACAATGGTCGCCTGCTGCGTCAAAGAAGGAACCTGCGTCTGTACGCGATCAACTCAACCTCCGAGAGGACTTTGGGAATCTTACATATTAGAAGCCCCGATGTTCTGTTGGTTAGCCGGTTAGCGGCAAGAGAGATCACAAAACCTTAAGTTTTCTGTAATCTTGCTGCAAAGATGACCGCAAAAAAAAACGGCGCCTCTGGAAGAACTCCAAAAACACCGTTATTTACTTAGTACCGGAGGTGGGACTCGAACCCACATGAGGTTGCCCTCACCGGATTTTGAATCCGGCGCGTCTGCCAATTCCGCCACTCCGGCAAAGTGCGAAAAACCAAGTATAGATGGGCTTTTTTTTATCTCATAGGGGACATCAGCAAAAGACAACAATCATTTTTACAGCATAATTCAATTTTTTTAATTTCCATTGTCGCTAAAGACTGGTCTGTTATTTTCAAGCTTTTGTCATGGAATTCTTTCTCTTTTTTATTTGCACAGTAATGGCAGGCTATGTAGCCATGACGCTGCATAAAACCTGCTTGGCGCCTCTTGCGCCAAGGCTGGAGCTTGAACGATATTAGCTCTCGGAATTCTGGTGGGCTTCTGATTCTGTTGCCCTTCGTGCGCGTCCAGCCGCGCGAAATGACTTGAAGCACGCGAACACGTACCCGCCACACAAGATGGCCATGATTGCTAGGTTCAGTTGGACGAATCGATTGGGAGCCTCGGCCGTAAGCGTTGATGCGAGACGCCCACCAGCTGCCAAGGTACCAAGTAGCCCCAGCAATGCCGATATATGCATGAAGTGCTTCGCTAGTCCCGGCTTTTGCGCCGATACCAATCCACACAACAAGATAAGTGTCCCGACAACAGCGGGAATCAAGGCGGTGACGCTAGGTTGCTCGCTTTGCAGATAACCATAGGCACCATTTGCAATCAACAGGATGCCAAAGCTGAGGGCTGTTTTCACCATGACTTTTTTCTAGCCTTTATCTTGGGGTTCGTTTCTGCTCTGCGCTGTGTCTCAAATGTAATTATTTGGCCAGGAAATTCATTTCTTTAACCTGCCCGACATCTTGTTGTAACGTCAAGGTCCCTCAGGGACAATTCTCTTGCTCCTGACTCAAGTGTATTAGCTAATACTCCCAGGTATTAAAGTAACTTGTTCCCCTGTATCCGAATTGCACTTACTTCAATCATCATAATAAAATTAAAAACAAATCTTTTGTGGTCATCAGAGCATTTCAACTTCTGTCTAACAATCAAAAAACATTTTTCTCGGCCTATCTGCTTCAAAGTACTTACTGCTAGCTCCTGGGCTGACTGCCCACCATATAGCGCATCGTAAATGGTAAAGCTATTAAGTCCGTGCGGCACAACCATCGCAACATGGAAGAGGTCAATGAACAACCAGAATAGAAGAAAGCTTTTACCAGGCACTCTCATAGCGGTGATCAGCGCTTGCCAAGTGCGGATTCAACGCAAGAGTGCCGAGCATGAGAACTGCAATCAAACTGGCAGTAGCGAAAAGTAACCAAGTCAGAAACCACGCACGGTCAAATCCTAGACTGGCTTGCCAAGGCATTTTCGGGTTCACATAAATTTCGATCGTAGCATCAGTAATCAATCGACCAAATGTTTTCTTATGAACTTTGCCGTTGAAATTATATGAGACATCAATCTCAATGTACCGATCATGTCCCGTGCCATCAGCTCTACGAACTTCAACCTGCCGTCGATCAATTACAGTAGCTGTTAATTTTTCCCAAGACTCAACCTTCACTCCATGTCGCCACTCATTCATCGCGAGGCATGCAAAAACAAGTAGGCTCACAATTGCAAGACAAGCAGGTGCCAGCCTGCGAGCCAATGCAGCCCAAGTTTTACTATTTCCGTTTCCAAGATTAGCCCCCATCCGACTTTCCCCTTTTGGTCTTGCTCAACCAACATAGCAAGGACTGCATGCTGCAGGCATAAAGCCATTTTTGAATTCGTGAATACTGTAGAGCGACCCTCTAAAAATCGACTCTGTGATCGCGTATTGCCCCAGTTCTTCCCAAGAACCTTTTTGTACGAACACTGTGTGGCAGTAAATGGCGAAACTATTTATCAGGACTCTGCCAGACATTCACCCATAAGTAGTGGTGAGCATTTGTTGAAAAGGACTTAAGATGAAAGCTACATCCGCCCAAAAAAGAGCTTGGAGCTTATGAGCTGGATTTTGAAGCCATCGGGTCTGCCAGATCCGCAACTTCCGGTTTTGGATGAGACTCAATCATGTCGTATTCACCTCAATGATGCTGTCTTTCGTTCTTAAAGCACCTAAATCAAAGATAAAATGTGCTCACCTAGGACTTTTTTACTAACAAATGCCCTAGTGAGCTCGTTGAACTTGGGGTTAGGTGAACGAATCACGGCGTTGGAACACTCAACGCGATCTCAAAGCTCGTATTTTCCAATTCTCACTTAGGCTGGTCAGTCTTACAATTGGATATTGTTCGTTGCAAACCCCCCCCAATGAAAATACCTCAATCGCACGGTTGCTCCGCACTTCCAGCTTTTCTTCAAAGGTTTTTAATGTGACTCGCTCCAGAAAAGTAATCACCTCTGTTGCCCTTCTCTTAGGCGTTTCCATTCTGCTCGCAGCCTCGCCCAATGAGGCAGACTGGATCCAGGTTCAGGACGCAATGAATAAGGGTTTGCCTAAAACGGCAATCGCAAACCTGGAACCCATCATTGAAAAAGCTACCAAAAACAAGAACTACGACGAGGCAATCAAAGCCATAGCCATGAAAATTTCGCTCGAGGGCGATATTCAGGGCGGAAAAGCCGAAGAGAAGATCACACGGATGCGCGAGGCGATTGCGAAAGCCCCGGCTGAAATGCAACCGGCGATGGATGCAATCCTAGCGAATTGGTTCTGGAACTATTTCCAACAGAATCAGTGGCGTTTCATGAACCGTACGCAAATGAACGCTCCGCCTGGTGAGGATATCACCACTTGGGACTTGACGCAGATTCTTTCCGAAATCGATGCCCAATTCACCAAGGCGCTGGCTCAACCTGACAAGCTCCAAGCAATCCCGATCGCCAACTACGATGAACTCCTAGAAAAGGGCAATGCTCCCGATGCTTACCGTCCCACGCTCTTTGATTTCCTCGCACACAACGCGATTGATTTTTATTCCTCGGGGGCACAGGCGGGCAATCGCCAGCAAGGTGCCTTTGATCTATCAGCTGAGAGTCCCATTTTTGGGTCAGCAGAAGACTTCATCCAATGGCAACCGAAAACAGATGACGAATCGTCGATAACACTCAATGCGATCAAACTCTACCAACAATTGATGGCATTCCATGAATCCGATTCTGACCAATCCGCCTTCCTCGACAATGATCTGGCTCGACTGACTTTTGGCAATAACAAAGCGTTTGGAGAAGAAAAAACATCACGTTACAAAGCTGCTCTGGTCCGCTTTGCAGATGAACACGCCAATAGTGTGATCTCGTCTCGTGCGTTAAACGATTTGGCCACTGCCATCTACAGCCAAGGCAATGGTGACGCGAAGAAAGCACATGAGGTTGCAAGTACCGGAAAAAATCGCTTCCCTGAATCAGTTGGCGGGCGACGATGTTACAACCTGATTCAAAGCATCGAAGCAAGAGAAGTTCGTGTTACGACAGAAAGAGTTTGGAACAATCCCCGACCCACGATCGACGTCTACTACCGAAACATCACCAAAATTCATTTCCGACTTGTGCCCTACCGCTTTGATGACTACCTAAAGTCAGCACGCTGGAGTCCTGAACAACTCGATGCCAACTCAAGGAAATCGCTGCTTTCTACCAAACCGGTTCTTGCCTGGTCTGCCGATTTACCTGCAACCGCAGACTACAAAGAACGTGTCGAGAAAATCATGGCACCGGAGGATATCGCCAGTGGTTCTTACTACCTGATCGCGAGCGGCAACAAGGAATTCAGCGAAACCGATAATCAAATTTCCTTCTGCGAGGTATGGGAAAGCAATCTCGCTCTCGTGACCCGCGTCAGTTCAAGTAAAGGATATATCGATGGATTCGTACTAGAAGCTGAATCTGGCAAGCCCATTGGCGAAGCAACCATCAAAGCGTGGCGAAGAGATCGCAACACTTATGTACCGCTGCCTGATGCAACAACTGACGCAGATGGGCGATTCAAAATGATCGTGCCTGATCGTCAGCAGATCATGCTATTAGCACAGCACGAAGATCAATCCCTCTCAGCAGCAAGTGCTGTCAGTTCTTACATCAACCGACGGAGCAAGAAGAATGAGCGAACAATGATGTTCACGGACCGGTCGATATATCGTCCCGGACAGACCATCCAATACAAGGGCGTCTGTATGTCAATGGACACAGATACCAACGACTACCACAGCATCGGAAATCGCGACATCACTCTTTTGTTCACCGACCGTAACGGAAAACTGATTGAGCGTAAAAAACATCGAACCAATGATTATGGCAGTTTCAATGGCAGCGTGACTGCCCCCCGTGATCGGCTGATGGGAAACATGACTCTACGAGTTGAAGGCGGACCTTCCGGCGCTACTTCAGTCAGCGTCGAAGAATACAAACGTCCGAAATTCCAAGTCAAACTTGATGCCCCTGAAATAGCTGCAAAGCTAAATGCCAAGGTTCAAATCCAAGGTAATGCCAGTGCTTACACTGGCGTCGCCATTAACGACGCAAAAGTGACCTGGCGAGTCGTTCGAAATGTACGTTATCCGGTATGGTGGTTCAGCCGCTGCTGGTGGATGCCGCCGCAACAGGGTGGCAGTCAGGAAATTGCGCATGGAACCTCAACCACCAGTGCCAATGGCACATTCAAGGTCACCTTCAAAGCCACCCCGGATCTGCAGGTTCCGAAAGAGTCCGAGCCGACATTCAGCTACACAATCTACGCTGATGTCACGGACACGACCGGCGAAACTCGCTCTGGAAGCACCAGCGTCAATGTGGGTTACACCGCATTAACCGCATCTATCACCGCCCCTCAATGGTTGACCACCAGCGATCCCATTCAACTCACTGTTAAAACAACAACACTTGATGGCACTGCCCAATCCGCGAAGGGAAACCTTGAGATTTATCAGGTTGTGCAGCCGAAGAAAGTGACTCGAACATCTTTGTCCGGTCGCTACTATTACCGGCCCATGAGTGAGCCCAAACCGGATTCCTCGAATCCTGATTCGTGGCCCGTAGGTGAGAAACTGGAAACCATTGCATTCATCACCGCTGCTGACGGCACCATTCAATTGGACACGAAACTTGCTGCTGGCATGTATCGGGTAAAACTCAAGACGCAGGATCGTTTCGGAGCGCCCGTTACAGCCGAGTTACCATTGCAGGTTCTTGATCCCAAGGCAAAAAAACTCAATCTCAAGATTCCGAATCTATTCACGGCACCCACCCAAACAATCGAACCCGGTAACGAATATCAAGCGTTATGGGGAACGGGTTACGACAGCGGTCTCGCCTATGTCGAAGTGATCCACAACGGAAAGCTTCTGCAGAATTACTGGACCAAATCAAAACGAACACAGAAGATCATCAAGCAACAAGTTGATGCATCCATGCGAGGCGGATTCCACGTGCGCACCACCATGGTGCGTGAAAACCGATCCTACGTGAACACCCAATTTGTGAATGTTCCATGGACAAACAAGCAGTTGCTGGTGAAATGGGAGCACATGGTGTCGAAATTGAAACCGGGTGCTCAGGAAAAGTGGACTGCCATCATCACCGGTGTTGATGCTGAGAAGCGTGTTGCTGAACTGGTAGCAACCATGTACGACGCTTCACTTGATGCCTATCGGCCACACTCTTGGCCATCGGCAATCAACGGATTTCGCCGGGACACACTTAACTCGCGTACGTACTTCCAAAATCAGCAAAAGAATCTGCAAAACCTGGTGCGTTCATGGAGGAGCTCGTATCGCGATGCAAGCCTGACTTACCGCCATTGGCCGTCACGCATCAGCCAGAGCCTCACCATGCGACCCATCGGCCGCATGTTGCGCTCCCGCGGCAGGTTCGGCATGGCTGGGGGCGGTGTAGCCGACGACGACGCGTTGATCGAGTCCATGGATGCACCTGCTGCTGCAATGAATGCTTCCGCCCCAATGGCGAAGGCAGCAGCAGAGGGAATGACCCTGGGCGGTTTTGCACAATCCGATAAGATGGCAAATGCCCAACAAGCTAACAGTCAGGCGGCTGAAAAAGGTGTGGATCTCGACACCGTCTCTATTCGTAAAAACCTCAATGAAACCGCATTCTTCTATCCGGATCTTGTTTCAAATGAAGACGGAGTCGTCCGAATTGAATTCACAATGCCTGAAGCACTTACAGAATGGCGTTTCATGGGCTTCGCCCATGATCAGGAATTGCGATCCGGTTTTCTGACCGGAACAACGGTCACCGCCAAGGACTTGATGGTTCAGCCCAACCCACCAAGGTTTCTCCGCGAAGGCGATGAGGTGGAATTCACTGT
>DOPG01000295.1 GCA_003513555.1 Rhodopirellula sp.
TTCTTTGTGTTGAATTTTCAAGGTCCATCTGCATGACCGTGGGGCTCCATCGCGGCAGAGACCGATTGCAAGACCTGCCAGTCGCACAAAAAATAGCAGGTGGTGGTCCGGAGTTGGTAGTGAGCCCGGGCTTTTATGCAGAATCGACTGCTTGCGTTTGGAGTGCACCTCGAAGTGAGGCTGACAGCGGCTACGGTTTGTGCAATTTTTGAATGATTTCGTCGACATCATAAACGCAGCCGCCCCATGTTCCACCGCCCGCTTGTTGCAACGCGGCCCACAGACGCGTGTCTTCTGGCATATTTGGATCAACGCGGAGGTCGGGATGGGGGGGCCGACTTGCCAGTACTTGCTCAGCAGTTCGGTTGGTTTCTGAATCACTATCACTAGCGATCAGATTGACATGTCCTTCGAGTGTCCGGCAATTGATGACGATGTCGATCACGTCTCCATCACGCACTTTGGCTATGGGACCGCCAGCTAATGCTTCAGGCCCGACGTGGCCAATGCACGCTCCCGTGCTGACCCCAGAGAACCTTGCGTCAGTGATCAAGGCGACGTCTTTGCCGAAAGATAAATACTTCAGCGCGGATGTAATCTGATACGTTTCCTCCATACCACAACCAATAGGGCCTCTGCCAATCAAGACAATCACGTCGCCGGACTTGATGTTATTTTCAGTTTGTCCCTTGATTGCTTTGATGGCGTCTGGTTCGGAAGTGAATACACGTGCGGGGCCGCGTTTTCGATAAACACCCGCTTCATCAAGTACGGTAGGGTCAATGGATGTTGCTTTGATCACTGAGCCTTCTGGGCAAAGATTTCCTACTGGAAAGCATACGGTGCTCGTAAGTCCGATTTTTCTCGCGCGTGCGGGTGGAATGATGACGTCATCTGCATCGACACCGTCAGCCGCCCGTAAATGCTCTCGGCAGATTTGTCGTCGATCACAACTTTCCCATTGATCCAGCAATTCGTTCCACGTCATTCCGCTTACTGTTTTCGCGTTCGCTTTCAGTAAGCCAAGTTCGCGAAGGTGCCATGCCACTTCCGGTACTCCACCTGCAAGAAATAGTCGAATGGTTGGGTGGCCTGTTGGGCCATTGGGAAGACAGTCGACGAACCGGGGAACCAACTGGTTGATCTCGCGAAACGTTGCTGCATCTGGTCTCTGGATTCCTGCTGCGGCCGCAATGGCGGGGATGTGTAGCAGAAGATTAGTACTGCCTCCAACGGCGGCATGGATCAGCATCGCATTGTAAAGCGCATCTGTCGTCAAGATATCTTGAAGGGTTTCGTTGCGACCAACCATTCCACGAGCTGCATCTGCCGAGTCTCGTGCAAGTTGTAACCAGATAGGTTGTCCACTGGGAGCGAGTGCTGCGTGTGGTACCGTCATGCCCATTGCTTCAGCAACGACTTGACTGGTTGCGGCGGTTCCTAGGAATTGGCAACCGCCACCTGGTGTTCCACAAGCTCGGCAACCTTCCAGTGATGCTTCTTCCAGTGACATTTCCCCACGACTGTACCGTGCGCCAATGGTTTGTACTTTACCGGCGTCTTCACCGGTTGTGGGGGGTAAGGTGACGCCGCCGGGAACAAGCACGCTTGGTGAGGTGTTGCAGCCTGCAAGGGCCATCATCATGGCCGGTAGACCTTTGTCACAGGTAGCGATGCCGAGGATACCTTTGCGTTGGGGAAGCGATCGAATTAGCCGACGCATGACGATGGCTGCATCGTTTCGATACGGCAGCGAGTCGAACATTCCGTGCGTCCCCTGACTTCGACCATCGCAGGGATCACTCACGAAGGCTGCAAATGGGACCCCATCATGTTGCGTCAGTTGTTCAGCAGCGGCCTGCACGAGTAATCCAACCTCCCAGTGGCCGGTGTGGTATCCCAATGCTACAGGTGATCCGTCCGGGTTGCGTACACCACCTTGGGTGCTGAGGATCAGATATTGGTCGCCTAATACTCGTCGGGGGTCAAATCCCATCCCCACACTCTGAGTTAGGCCAAAGATATCACCACTACTCCAGTGGCGTAGTATGTCATCACTCAGCGGCAGTTTTCCCTTTGGGCCAGGCGCATGTGTATTGAGTGTTTCTACATTCGGCACTGAGAAGAAATTTTGCATGGATGCAATAGCTTTCGCAGACCCACGACAGGCGAGTGTCTTTGGGACGTAAGGGCATGGTGGATTTCTGTCTGAAATACGACAGTAGCCCAAAGTCTATCAACCGCGTCCAGCAAGTACCAATGAATCCATTCGTTGATTCAAGTTCAACGACGTCGCTTGACTTTCCGATGCATCGGATTCAGGCGTTTCTTGGCTGGTGCTTCCGGAGTCTCGGGCTCTGGGGCTTTTTGTGGCACGGGAACCGCTTCGAATCCCTCGATGGAATCACGTTTGAGTTCTTTGTTGATTCGTTGCTCAATGCTTGTCAGTACTTCGCCTTCACCAGGAACGACGAACGTGAATGCGATCCCTTCACGTCCCATGCGTCCTGTCCTTCCCACGCGGTGAACGTAATCATCACAATCCTGTGGGACGTCGTAGTTGATGATGTGCGAAATCGTACTGATGTCGATGCCGCGTCCAACCACGTCAGTGGCAAATAGGATTTTCAGCTTTCGGTCCCGCAAACTTTGTAAAACCCGGTCCCGCTCGCGTTGCTGCATGTCACCATGCATGCTGCCACAATTGTCATGTGTGTGACTGAAGTGTCGATAAAGTCGGTCTGTACCACGCTTGGTTCGACAGAATACAATTGCTTGCTCAGGGTTCTCTCGCTTAAGCAAGTGATCCAAGAGCGTCGACTTTCGGTCATGGGCAACCGTGAAATACCGTTGTTCAATTGTCTCAACTGCCATCTCGTCCTTGCAGCAATCGATCACACTGGGTGTTTCCATGTAGGACTCTGCCAAGCGTCGCACGGTTGGAGGCAGTGTTGCCGAGAGCAATAGGGTTTGCCGGTCGCGTGGGCACTTCCGCAGAATCCGCTCAATCTGTGGTCGAAAACCGATGTCCAGCATGCGGTCGGCTTCATCCAGAACGACGCACCAAACACTCTTGGTTCTCAATGACTTACGCTGTAGGTGATCGTGCAAACGGCCCGGCGTGCCGACAACAATTTGCACGCCATTTTCCAGTTGTCTCAGCTGACCATTGATATTCTTGCCACCCGCTAACACGGCAATCTCGGTGTCGACACCCCACGCCAACCGCTGCGCTTCCCGGCCAACTTGGTCCGCCAGTTCGCGGGTAGGGACCACAATAATCGCTTGGGGATCTCTACAATCCTCCAAAGAATCGAGCTGTTCAAGGATTGGAATGGCAAAAGCTGCTGTTTTCCCCGTGCCCGTTCGGGCCTGCCCAATCACGTCCTCACCCTCCATCGCGAGCGGGATCAATTGAGCTTGGATAGGCGATGGGGTGCTAAACCCCGCTTTTTTTAACGCCCGGCGCATCACCGGTGAAAGATCGAGCTCGTCAAATGACTCGACAGTATTTTCGGATGCACTCGTCGTTTCGGCTGTTTGATTCATGCAGGCAGTGTAGCGTTCTGCCCTGATTTGCACTACGCGGAATTCATATCGGCATTTCGATTGGTCAATCTGAGCCCGCCTTGAGAGTCGGAGTCAGTGTCTTGTACCCGCGTCGATCAGGCTTATGAGGGGCTAGGAAATTTGGCAAGATTCACGGACATCTGACTCCGCCACCCTAAATTTGGCCAGTTTCATCGTATCCCGGAACCGGTGATGCGATTTGATTGGTATCGATGGTCAGCAAGGAGCCCCTGCAGAACACAATTTGTGGCACGCGGCGTTCGGCTGTTGTTTGACAAAAATCTGGAGGCTACACTCTTTTGCATTGGGAAAAATTAGCCCGTTACACCAAACTGCCTCGCTTTCGAGTCCCGCTATGCAACGCTTCTTATGTTTGACCCTGCTTCTGGCGTTCGCAGCTGTAGGGTGCAGTAAGTCATCCGATAGCGATTTACCTGTGATGGTGGACGCGGATAGTGGTGATTCCACCGCAACTCAGGGTGATGGCGCAGGGGATGAAACAAAGCCAAGCGTCGCATTCGTGACAAACCAGATCGCAGACTTTTGGAAGATTTCAGAGGCTGGTTGCGGTGACGCTGAGAAAGACTTTGATGTTGAAGTTGAGGTGCGGATGCCTTCTCAGGCAACCGCGGTTGAACAGAAACGAATTGTGGAAGATCTGCTAACGTCAGGGGTCAAAGCGATTGCCATCAGTCCAATTGACGCTGAGAATCAAGTCGACTGGCTGAATTCCATCGCCGCACAGGTCCCACTCATTACACACGATTCGGATGCACCTGCCTCCGATCGATTGATGTATATCGGGATGGATAATTACGCAGCCGGTTTGGCTTGTGGCGAGCTGGTGAAGCAGGCGCTTCCGGACGGGGGTAAGGTCATGCTTTTCATCGGGCGTCTCGAACAGGACAATAGCAAGTTTCGACGGCAAGGCGTCATTGATGCGTTGCTAGGACGTGAGCGTGATATGGATTATTATCGCAGTCAACCCGATGCGTGGGATCCTGTTGACGGTGATATTTCTGACGAAAAATACACGATTCTGGGAACCATCACGGACCAAGGGAAACCAGAGGTTGCTCAATCAAAGGCAGAAGACGCACTGAATACTTACCCCGATATCAATGCTATGGTTGGCTTGTTTGAATACAATCCGCCAGCCTGTTACAAGGCGCTCGAAAAAGCTAACAAGCTCGGTGCTGTCAAGTTGATTGGGTTTGATGAAAACGATATCACCCTGCAGGCGATCAAGGACGGAACCTGTGCAGGAACAGTCGTCCAAAATCCATACGCTTACGGCTATGAATCGGTACGTGTTCTGACGGAGTTATTAAACGGAGATGAGAAGGCGATTCCGGAGAGTAAGTATCTGGATATTCCACCCCGTCCTATCACGAAGGACAACGTCGATGAGTTCTGGGCTGACCTGAAAGCCAAAAAAGGACAGTAAAGTCTTGTCTGACGTCTTTTCTCATACATCGCGGCGGACCCATGCCTGAGGTCGATACGCCACTTCTTGAGGTTCGGAAAATTGGAAAGCAATTTCCGGGGGTCCGCGCGTTACACGATGTTGATCTGACGGTGCAGAAGGCAGAAGTGCTTTCAGTGATTGGAGAAAATGGTGCTGGAAAAAGCACTCTGATGAAAATTCTTGCGGGTGTGCAAATGCCCGATAGCGGACAGGTCTTGATTGATGGAGAGCCTGTTACGCTGGATTCCGTTAAGTCATCGCTCGACAGTGGTGTCGCGCTAATTCATCAGGAATTAAATCTCGCGGAAAACCTGCAGGTTGGTGAAAATATCTACTTGGGGCGAGAACCGAATCGGTTTGGATTCATC
>DOPG01000184.1:0-9404 GCA_003513555.1 Rhodopirellula sp.
CGTCGCTGGCGCGACCAAGCTGTCGCAGTTTCCTGAAAACGCCGACAAAATCGCTGAATTGGAAGCACCGGGGTTCGACTTGACTCGTAACTCGGACGGGTTAGTCACAGAACTATCGATCGTTTCCGACGAGCCAATCACAGACGCGTTACCCAATCTTAGCGGTGTTCCTAACATTCAGATCGCTCTTTTTTCCGGCCCTGGAATAACAGATGCAGGAATGGAAGCACTCGCAAACTTGGGAATGCTGAAGCGCGCTGATTTTTCAAATTCAGCCATTGGCGACCCCACCTTGGAAGCACTTACCGACCTCACCAACCTAGAGGTGCTATTTCTCCGCCGTACTGGGGTCAGCGACGACGGGATGAAGAACCTCAAGCCACTCACAAAAATGCGAGCAATCGACCTTCGAAATACGAACGTCGGCGACACTGGTCTGAAACATCTGGCAAGCCTTCCAAAGTTGGCGGATCTACAAGTTGAAAAAGCAAACGTCAACGATGAAGGAATAGCCAATGTTGCTGGACTTCCACTGAAGTCACTGAATGCCAACTATTGCACCACGATCAGTGACACTGCCATGCAGTCACTTGCCCAGACCACCACTCTGGAATCCCTGCAAATGGACTATACGAAGATAACCGACGCTGGCATGGCAAGCGTGGCCAATTTCCCTAACCTCAAGAGACTTCGCATCAGGGGAACTGATGTCACGGGAGAAGGCCTGAAGAACATCCAGAAACTGGACAAGCTTGCACGACTTGAACTGCGAGACTCATCACTTGATGACGCTGGCATGGCCATCATTGCCAAGCTTCCAAACATGAATTATCTGGACATCAGTGAATGTCGCTTAGTGACCACCGAGGGCATGAAACTAATCGGTCAGATGCCTAACCTCGAAGTGTTGACCTTATGGGAAACCAAGTTGGGAGATGAAGCATTCAATGAATTTGGCGGGTTGACCAAGCTGAAAGCACTGAACCTGAAGGCGACGACCCTCACAGATGAGTCGATCGACACGCTCATGAAACTCCAGAATCTCGAAGACTTGACTGTTGCAGGGACCCAGCTCAGCGATGACAGTTTTCGCAAGCTTGGAACTTTACCAAAGCTGAAAAAGCTGAATGTTGCGAACACCAGCATTGGATTCGACGTCATTGATGAACTCGCAGAGTCAAATAAGGATCTCGAAATCATCGAATTCGAGAACTAGAACAAGTTCGCAAGCCCCCATTCACAACGCCATCCACTCGCCCGTCTAGGACGAGTGGTGGCGTTTTTTTTTTGACTTAAACGAACACACGCCATCAACGACCACTCGGCGCGCGAATCACATTTTTTTCTCCAGCGCAACATTACCCCGCTTCGAGTGCGAAATTACCCGGCTTCAAGTGCGAATTTACACGCAGAATTCGGCATCCCAGTAGAACAGAACAAACAACGAAGCCTCGCAAAGTCACTTGACGACGAAGTTTACCAACCGGCCCGGTACCACGATCTCCTTCACCACTGTCTTGCCCTCGAGTAGTGCCTGCACCTTTGGTTCGCTAAGAGCAGCTTTTTGCAGCTCATCTTTGCTGACGTCAGGAGTCACGCGGATCTTTGCTTTTACTTTTCCATTCACTTGAACTGGAATCTCGATACTCGACTCGACCAGTGCTTCAGCGTCCCAGACTGGCCAAGGTTGCTTTGCAATCGAATCCTCACCCCCGAGAATCTTCCACAATTCCTCGGCAAGGTGAGGTGCGTAAGGGTTTAGCAGAATAAGAAACTGCTGGACTGCCTCTTTGGGCCGAGACTTCGCCCGCGTGAAAAAGTTGGTGAATTCCATCATCCGTGCTATCGCCGTATTGAAACTGAGTGTCTCTGTATCCTCAGTGACCTTTTTAATCGTGGCATGCAGCATTCGTTTCTGGTCAGCATCGCATGGCTGCTCACAGATAGCGGAGGAAAGCATCAGGTCATCCGCCTTGGGATCCACAACCATGCGCCAGACACGATCCAGGAAGTTCCTGACGCCCCCAACACCGGTCATTGCCCACGGCTTGGTCGCTTCCAATGGTCCCATGAACATCTCGTACAGCCTCAGGGAATCGGCGCCATACTCGCGTACGACCTCATCCGGATTGACCACATTGCCGCGACTCTTCGACATTTTAAATGCACGACTATCGATCCTGATGGCAGGATCGTCTTTCAAAACAAAACCTTCACCTTTCTTTTCGACTTGATCCTCGGTCAACGTCATGGAGTTAACAATGTCCCCATTTGCTCGTACCCTTTCACCGTCTGCATTACGCTTCACCTCGTTACTTGAAACAGGTAGCCCTGACTCATCGACGTAGCCAGTGAATTCGACCTCTCCAAGAATCATTCCTTGATTGACAAGTTTCCCGAACGGCTCGGGGCAGCTGATGTGCCCCCGATCGTGCAGCACTTTATGCCAGAAACGTGAATACAGCAGATGCAGCACTGCGTGCTCTGCGCCACCCACATACAAATCCACTGGCATCCACGCCTTTTCCAGCTCAGGATCGATCATGGCCTGATCATTTTCGGGATCGATATATCTGAGGTAATACCAGCATGATCCGGCCCACTGGGGCATTGTGTTTGTTTCTCGGCGATAGCGTTTTCCATCGAGTGTGACATACAACCACTCGTCATCTGCCTTCGCGAGCGGCGGTTCAGGCCTTCCATGGGGCTTGAAGTCCTCGAGCTCAGGAAGGCGTACAGGCAAGTCATTGACAGGAACGGCACGTTTCACTCCAGTCAGTTCGCCGTCAGCATCGACTTCGTGCAAGATGGGAAACGGCTCACCCCAGAATCGCTGGCGGGAAAACAACCAGTCACGCAATTTAAAATTGACTGCTTCGGCGGCACGCCCTTCCTTGTTTAACATGGCAGTGACCGCGGTTTTGACAGCCTTGGTGTTTTGGCCGTCAAACTCGCTGCTGTTGATGGCGTTCCCCTCAGCGACAAAGCAAACATCCCCTGCCATGATTTCTGCACGCTGCGGATGATCTTGAGGTGGATCCACCACTGGCACCACTTTAAGATCAAATTGCTTTGCAAATTCAAAGTCGCGTTCATCGTGGGCCGGGACAGCCATGATTGCACCAGTCCCGTAACCAGCAAGCACATAGTCAGCGACCCAGATAGGTAACTGCTCGCCATTCACCGGGTTGGTCGCGTAACTGCCGGTGAAGACACCAGTCTTGGCACGATCCCCATCAGTTCGTTCACGATCACTCTTGAACGATGCTTTTTCACAGTAGCTCCGCACCGCATCGCCCTGCTCATCAGTCGTCAACTGTTCGAGCATCTCATGCTCAGGCGACACAACCATGTAGGTTGCCCCAAACAGCGTATCTGGCCGAGTCGTGTAGACCCTCAACACTGAAGAATCAGGCTCGGCAGCAAAACCATGCGTCCGACGATTTGCTGCCCATTCCTCACTGGCTGACTGATCGCCAACGTAAAAATCAACCTCAGCTCCTGTGCTGCGTCCAATCCAATCACGTTGTAATTTCTTGATACCGATAGGCCAGTCAACATCATCCAACCCATCAAGCAGTCGTTCTGCATACGAGGTGATACGCAGCATCCATTGCCGCAGCGGAATCCGCTTGACCGGGTGACTTCCGCGTTCACTTTTTCCATCCTGTACTTCTTCGTTGGCCAACACCGTCCCCAAAGCAGGACACCAATTCACCAATGCATCGTCCTGATAAGCCAAACGCTGCTGATCCTGATATTTGCCCACAGCCTCAACACCTTGGGCCACGACCTCAGACGGAATCGGTAGTTCAGAGATTGGGCGTCCCTTTTGAGTCTGGGCGTCGAACCACGTGTCATAGAGAACCAAAAAGATCCACTGGGTCCAACGGAAATAATCCTCGTCAGTCGTTGAGACCATGCGATCCCAGTCATAACTGAATCCCAGCATCTTTAACTGCCGGGTGAAGTTATCGATGTTCCGTTGCGTCTGAATCCTTGGATGCTCGCCCGTTTTGATCGCGTGCTCCTCGGCAGGTAATCCGAATGCATCAAAACCCATGGGATGCAAAACCGTTTCGCCGCGAGCCCGAGCAAACCTTGCGACGATGTCAGTTGCCGTGTAGCCCTCGGGATGCCCGACATGCAAGCCATCACCACTCGGATAGGGAAACATATCCAGAATGTAGCGTTTTTTTTCTCCTGCCTCCGTTGGCGTCCTGAAGGTCGCATGTTTGTCCCAATATGCCTGCCAACGGGGTTCTATTTCGGAAGGGTTGTATCGGGGCATGGCTATCAGGCACAGGTAAGAGAAACAATCGGGAGACGAGATTCTAGATGGTCAGCCGGTGACGGAAACCCGGGACAACACGGCCGCTGCGAGAAAAACAGCTGCGAGCCGAGCCCTCAACCCACGAAAACAGGATCGAGTGGTCCAAACCGCACGAACTTGACACTTTGGGCTGATAAAAATGACCTGCCACAACCGAGCTGAGTCTGTCCGGCAAAACCCGAGAATCCTGAACTTGTATTTCGGCCACATGGGACCAATATGCCTTCACAGGCAAGCACATGCTTGACGCTTGGGAACCGACTCTACCCAGTCTGCCAAACCGACCCTTACAACATTAGTGCGATGCACCGCCTGCTAACAGATCATCGGCCATTCATACCAGCCTCGCTGCACCGCACCTCACAGTTGCTTAATTCGCAGTCGCCGATACTCTAGCTGCCCACGATCACCCTCAAGCCCAATCGGTCCTGATTCAGAAATCTTCAGTGCCTTTTCGATTACCTCGCCGTTGCACGTGCAGTGTGCAACCGAATCTTTGACAGTCACCACAAGTTCATTCCAACCACCCGAGCGAAATCCCTTCAAACTCTTGTACGGACCGGCAAGCGGGAAATCGCGACACTGCAACTGGGGGCCCCGAAGGAATACCCCACTATCAGCATTCGGTGTAGCCCGGAACTCGAGCTTTAGTACAAAATCACCCGCGAACTCATCAGTCGTCCACAATTGCTGGATCGCCCTGCCTTCGGCAGGAGTCGTAACCACCAGCCTTCCATTGATTGCAACGTAGCGTCCATCAGGAGAATTCTTCTTTCCCTCAAATGCGACAGGTGTCTCGACTAATGGCCAGGCAGGAGCATTCTCGGGATTGCGTCCCAACCACCGTTCCCTGGCTTTTCTCATTTTATCGTTCGTTCGCCGGTACCCCCAACCGCTCAGGTCATTGCCGTTAAATAAGGACACATAGCCCGGCTCGAGATCCCAGGGCGGCACAGTTTTATCTACAAAACCATGCGACGCAAGAACTGGCCAAATCGCAGCCAGCCACTTTTCGTAACCGGCCCGATTGGGATGTAAGAGATCAGGAAACTCTGACTTCTTTGCATCGCCCTGTTCATTGGCAAACAAGGTCCACGTGTCCACGATGGTCACCTGTTGATTCCCTTTGAGCTCAGCTGATATCAATTGGTTGATCTTCTTTATCTGTTCACTGGGGCGCTTTTTGGATGCACTGCTTGGGAATACCAGGCACAACACGATTGGCATCTTCGGGTCGTAGGCTTCCAATCCCTTCACGATCAAGTCAACATTCGCTGCGATGGTCGATGGTTCAGCACTCTCTTC
This sequence comes from Rhodopirellula sp., assembly GCA_003513555.1. Classification (GTDB taxonomy): domain Bacteria; phylum Planctomycetota; class Planctomycetia; order Pirellulales; family Pirellulaceae; genus Rubripirellula. Next base: position 5,639 of record DOPG01000184.1, read on the forward strand.
TAGATCATTGGTCCCCATCAGCATCACCACGGCTGATGGTTCCAAAGCGAGAACATCCTCCTGCAAACGGATCAGCATGCCTCGTGTGGTATCCCCGGAAATTCCACGGTTCGCGACCGTCAAGTCTTTGAAATCTCCACGAAAATCGTCGCCCCATCCTTGTGTGATCGAATCACCTAGAAAAACAACCGCATGTTTTTCAGCCTCCGCGCGCTTCGCGAATTCTGCGCGTCGGTTCCTCCAGAGATTCGTGAACCAAGCGTATCGCCGAATGGGCCCCGCACCTGGCAAACCGTCATCCGTAGCGGGCAATGAAAAGTCGATTACCTGGTCCTGTGCCAGTCCAGGCTGCTCCAACATGACTGAACCGCACACCAGCAGCAACAGACCCAACAAATGATAATTCATGCTTATCCACCTTAACTTTAGTCGGCCTTTGAAAACAGAGCTTTCCTTCATCACACACCTCGCCATGGGCAAGTGCCCGCAAGTAACCAAACACCGCAAGTCGCTCGGTTGACAGGCAGTTGATCTGGATAGCAAAACAACGTTGAGCAACCTCCCAGGCAACTAACCCCAGCTTCCATTAAAAACGGGGCGGCGTCGGCTTGACGCGCCCCGTTTATGAAACATGCCTGCGACTGAGCAACAGGCTTAGCCTTCGGTCACTTCAGCCTCGCGCACCTTAGCCATTTCCGTTGCTTGTGCTTCATACTTCTTTGTCAAATCCTGAACATCGTCCTTGATCTTGTCTCGATCATCTTCACTGATGTCCTTTGCCTTCTCTTCGCCATCGGCGGCTTTGTTTGCATCACGGCGGATGTTGCGCAGTGACACTTTTGCTTCTTCTGCAAGCTCTTTGACCCGTGAGACCATCTTTTTCCTAACTTCGGTCGATAGAGCCGGCACATTCAGGCGGATGATTCTTCCATCATTCTGCGGATTCAAACCCAGATCGCCTGCAACAATCGCCTTCTCAATCTCTTTGATCGTGCTGGCATCGTATGGGCGAATCACAATTTGTTGTGGTTCGGGAGTACCAACCGAGGCGAGCTGTTTAAGCGGCTGCATTGATCCGTATACTTCAACTCTGATTGAGTCCACCAGGCCGGGCGTTGCTCTTCCGGTACGGATTCCAGAGAGGCTGTCACCGAGGTGTGCAATGGCTTTTTCCATCCGCTCTTCGGCATCCATCAAGATTTCATCGGCAGGCATATTTGCGTCCTTGGGGTCAAGACCTAGTGATAAGTGTTAGATTTTTAGTTGATCGGGGATGAAAGGCAAACAGTGAAAGTCGAGTCGTGCGAGCTCAAGGAACAACTGGACCAATCCACGTCCCCACGTTATCGCCCGAGACTGCTTTGACAATGTTCCCGTCTTTTTTGAAGTTGAATACGAGAATTGGTTTTTCGTGTTCTTGACACAACGCGATGGCAGTGGCGTCCATCACCTTCAAATTCTTACTGACCACGTCGGAGTACGTGAGCGACTCATACAGCACCGCATGCGGGTTTTTCTCGGGGTCATCGCTGTAAACACCGTCAACACGAGTTGCTTTGAGCACGACGTCTGCTTCGAGTTCCAGTGCACGCTGGGCAGCGGCCGTGTCAGTAGTCACAAACGGATTACCGATTCCACCAGAAAGAATGACAATTCGCCCCTTTTCCAGATGGCGAATGGCGCGTCGGCGAATAAACGACTCCGCAATCTTATCCATCGGAATTGCCGACATCACTCGTGTCTGCAGTCCGTGCGATTCGATGGCATCCTGCATGGCCAGTGAATTCACTGTCGTAGCTAGCATTCCCATGTAGTGAGCGGTTGCTTCCTGCACCAAAGCATTGGAACCGGAAAACTGGGCTCCACGAAGAATATTCCCGCCGCCGATGACAATCGCAATCTGACAGCCCGAGTCGTGAGCTTGGCGGATCTGGCGAGCAATCTCCCCCGCTTCCTCACCACTGATTCCGCGCCCACTGGCATCGGCAAGACTTTCACCGCTGAGTTTTAAAATGACCCGTCGATATCTCAACGTATTCGTATCAGACTCGGATTCCTCAGTCATACCAGGCTCACAGATGCAGCAGAAAGAATAATGTCGGTGATAAAGATTCGATCTTCATGATACGAAAAACCTCGCCGATCCGAGCGGGATTCGACGAGGCTTTCAAAATCTTTTGGGCAAGTCGGCAATTTACCCCTCAAACGCGATGATCAACCCACAGCAACACGGCGGAATGCCACGATCTCGGCATCGTCACTGAGAGCCTTGATGGCTGCTTCCACCGTCTTTGTGTCGTCCAAAGCATAGGTTTGGCTCAACAGGCAGCGTTCCTGATCCAGAAGCGTATTGTCTTGAACGAAACGCTCAAGTTTGCCGGGCACAATTTTATCCCAGATTTTCTCGGGCTTACCTTCCTCTTTCAACTGTGCTTTGATCGCTTCCTCGGCCTCGGCCATCACTTCCGGGGTCAACTGACGCTGACTGGCGAACTGAGGAACATTCTTCTGTGGCTTGCCGAGATTTTCCCGAGCATTGGTTTCGTTTTCAGAGATAATCTGAGCACGAAGTGCTTCAGTCTCGTTCTTAACGAAATCCTCCTCAAACTCGGACGGGTGCAAAATCGAGGGGCTCATCGCAGCAATATGCATGGCAACGCTGCGGAAGAAGTTCGGTGCTTCCGCATTGCCACCGTCTTTGAACGAGACCAGAACACCGATTTTTGATCCTGCATGAATGTAGGATGCGATCGTGTCACCAGATACGGTCTGGTAGTCGGAGATTTCAATCTTCTCTCCAATGATCCCTGTCTTCTCAACGAGCTTTTCAGCCACTGTCATGCCGTCGATTTCAAGGGAAAGCACATCCTCTTTCGTCACCGCATTGTTGCTTGCAGCCAGTTCGGCTAGTGAATTCGCAAAACCGATGAACTCGTCATTTTTGGCAACGAAATCGGTTTCGCTGCTCAACGCCAACAATGTTCCATGGGTTCCATCTTCGTTCAAAAGCGCGACAACCACACCTTCGTTGGCATCACGATCAGCACGCTTGGCTGCAACCTTCTGACCTTTCTTACGGAGATAATCGAGAGCACCCTCAAAATCTCCATCTGATTCTTTCAGAGCCTGTTTGCAGTCCATCATCCCTGCACCGGTCGCTTTTCTCAGTTCACTTACATCTTTGACAGAAATAGGCATCGTATTCCCTCAACGGATCCTGTTGTGATAACACACGTACGTACATGCTTGGTTTAAGTTTGGACCAGAATAGAAATCCCGGCCAGATAAATCGCTATTAGTTTGCTGCCCGGTGTTCAACTTCGTGCTGCTCTCATTGAACAACTTTTTCCGTGAACCCAGATTCATGCTTGTTGCGGCACGAGAAGGAAACTCGTCGCCGCTGAGTCAACCGTGGAAACACGTTGCGGAAGCACCCTGTTCTCGGCAGACCCATCACCGACTCAGTCGACACACCGGAGCGTTAGTCAACTGCGTCAACATACCACCACCTTTGACCATCCAAACGGGTGACAGACTTTGCCGCCCACCATTCTCTCTGCACCCTACCGGGCGTGAGAACTCCCAAACGATCAAATTGGCAAACGTTACTCTCCACCATGCCACTCAGCCCTGTACCGCTCAGTACTGCACCGCTCAGGAATGTACCCGGGCACGGCGCAACCTGAAGACATCGGCCGCTTTCCGAATCAACCCTACGAGGCTGCTTCGTCCTTCGCGGCCGGTTCGTCTTTGGCAGCGGCAGCTT
>DOPG01000184.1:9652-12909 GCA_003513555.1 Rhodopirellula sp.
GCGGCGGCTTCGGCAGCGGCGGCTTTGTCAGCCTTCGCACTGGCGCGGCTCATCGCTAATTGACCTTTTCCAGCGTTCACCGCATCAGCGAGATTTCGCATCACCAGCTCAACGCTCCGAATACCATCATCGTTGCCCGGAATTGGCAGGTCGATATCCGTAGGGTCGCTATCGGTATCGATCAAAGCAACCGTCGCAATCCCAAGACGCTTTGCTTCACGCACCGCGTTACGCTCTTTGCCTGGATCGACGATGAACAAACACTCGGGCAAACGATTCATCGACCGAAGGCCATTCAGGTTACGATACATCTTTCGATATTCGCGGTTCAAAGACGACTGCATCTTTTTGCTGTAGTCATTGATTTTTTCGCTACCGCGAAGATCTTCAAGCTCTTCGAGCCTACCCAAGCGGCTGCGAATAGTGCGAAAGTTAGTCAGCGTACCACCCAGCCATCGCTCGCTCACGAAAGGCATTCCACAGCGAAGTGCCTGAGCCTCCACAGCTTCGCCAGCTTGTCGTTTCGTACCGACAAACAGGATCAAACTACCACCAGCCGCAACCTGACTCAGATATTTCTTGGCGCGAAGCAACCCCCGTAAGGTTTCTCGGATGTCGAGAATGTGAATTTGCTTCTTTTTTCCAAAGATGTACGGCGACATCTTCGGGTTCCACAGACTCGTGCGGTGTCCAAAATGAACACCTGCTTCAATCATTTCCTTAACAATTGCATCTGCCACTAAAAAGACCTCTTTCTTCGCGACGGGCTACGAGAAACAGAAAACACTATTTCCAGAGCATTGGCTTCTATTAAAAACCTTCGCCCTTCGTCCCACTTGCCGCTCGGTTAATCGAAAAAACCGCAGAAAAACCAGTTTTTCTACGTCTTGGCTGCAAAGACTAGCGAAATCTTCGTAAATGGACAAGGGATCACGCCCCGATCTTTCCTAACCGCTCAAACCGCCCCACCACAGAGGGTTCACTGCTCTGCTTGGGGCATGAGAGGGGATACCGGCATATCCTTGAAGCCGCGGCCAAAAACCAGTACTTCTGCGGCTAGTGATATCCTCCCTACCGACCGCAAGAACCCGCACAGGGCACGTTCCACAAAACCAGAGCTGCCGCACACAGCGGAATCCGCTACAATTGGGGGATCGGCAACTCCCATCAGGTGGGCACTCCCCGAGCACCCGCCCTAGGCCATGGCCTGTTTCGGAACGCGAAACAGCTGCGGATTCCACAACGAGAGCTTTTCTGAACTTAACGAATGCACGAAGCTTTTCCAAAATTGCCGCAACCTCAAAAAGAATGTTAGCCAGCAGCCCATTTTTTACGCCCTCACTGCAGAACAATGCTGCCTGCTAGCGCCAAATACCGGATGCCAACCACAGAGAGCAACCTGCCCCAACAAATTCGCAATGCCCAGTCTGAATGATCAACAACTCGCTAACCTGCTTGACGAAGTCGGGTCAGCGATCGAACACAACATTCCGATCCCAGAGGCGCTCGACCGCGTTGCCCAACAGCGACACGGCAGTGCTGCCGCGGCAGCCCAAACGCTGCTATCGAGCCTGCAAAGGGGAGAAAGCCTGAAAGCGAGCTTCCAAACCCTGTTGCTTGCCAATCAGACTCAGATCACCGCAGCCATCCAAGCGACTGCACAGACAGGCAAACCGGAGTTACTTTACCGTTTTGCTGAAACACTCCGTTCTCGGCATGAGGCCAGGCACACACTCAAGTTAAATTGGTTTTACCCCTGCATCCTCACTGTGCTTGCCTACTTCCTGTTCGTGACCAGTTTAGCGCCACTCGTTCGCGACAATCAAAGGTTGATCACGCAGTGGCCCGACGCTGTCGTCCACGCTTCCGCGTGGATCGAGAAATGGTGGTGGTTGCCCCCCTGCATTGCCACTGCATCCACCGCGGTAATTTGCTTGCTGCTGATTAGACGCAGGACATTACAACGGTTACCCAGCACTTTGAGCCACAGCTTGTTCTGCTCAACGCTCGCTTCTCAACTTGACAGCAATGTGCCGGAACCCCAGGCGATTCACACGGCAGCCCTCATGGCCGGCGACATCGAGCTCTCGCAGATCGAGAATGCGTCATTCAAAACTCCACGATTATTGCAATTGCTGGGTCCCGAAGGCGAACAATACCTCGCCGTACCTGGTAGTGGCAGTCAGACGCCAGTTAGCGAAAGTACTGCCTCGGAAGACAAAAGGTTGAGCACCATTAGTAGACGTGCTCACCTGCGTCACATGGCGTTCACCTATGAGCAAAAGGCACTACAACGGAACAAGCTGATACACCAACTCTTACCTCACGCAGTTAGCTTTGCCCTGGGCTTTATCTTCATTCTTTCCACGGCATGCCTATTCATAGCACCGATTTACGGCCAGATCGTTCAATGGTAGGAATAGCAAGACCCGATCAGATTACCGAGCAACTTGCGGCATCATCGAATGCAGACGCGTCTGCATTAATCAGTTGGGCTGAATATTGCAGCCATCGTGATGCGATGCTGCATCGCACCACGATGTGTGCACTAGCGAGTTGGCTGCTGGTTTTTTCGGCCGCGACCCTGAGCACGATCATGGCTTGGCACTTTCAGAATTCCACGCTGGAGATAATGGCAGTATTCAACGACGACCCCGCAGCCAACGGTTTCCTGTCAAACACCTCGCGGTACCTGATAGCCTCCCTGGTTTTGACATGTGTTGTTTTCGCAATTCTGCCGTTTGCTTGGCGAAAAAATCTCGTCCCAGTCTTCAGGAAATTGCGCAACGACATCGACTGGACCACCATTGGCCACGCCATGGGCCACCTCACTCCGCTGGGAACCCCCTATCCCGCTGCGTTTCGCTTGACAGCCGCCTGCCTCCGCTGCCAATCCCACCGCAAGTGGCTGGAACGCGCCGCACAAAGCGTCGAGGCCGGCCAGCCGGTGATCCCTGTGGATGGTCCGGTGCCCCCAAACAAGGCAGTCCTGCAGGCCGTGCTGGCAAACCCCGAGTCGATGACTCAGGATAATTGGAACGCCGTCGCCCAACATTATGAGTCCTGTTCGAAACGCACGCTAAGCCTGTTACTGGCCGCCGCGCCGGTAGCATCTACGCTTCTTGCTGGCATGATTTTATGGCTGGCGATCACATCAACCTTCGGAGACTTCCTTCGCACGCTCACCAGCAGCTTTCAGCACCTCGGATTCTAGCGAATGAAAATATCTTCCCCATTACCGGCGGGAGCCAAAACGG